>NZ_VRKW01000016.1 GCF_009746715.1 Ketobacter sp. MCCC 1A13808 | reverse complement strand
AACACCAACGCGGATAATATTCATTTGGGATTCTCCTCATATTCACAATGCCTACCTGTTCACTCACTATTTTGGCACGTGGATGCCGGAGTGGTAAGGAGGAGTCCATCCCATTGCTTACCCAACTCAATGTAGCGTTTTGTTATTGGGCATTAAGGGGACATTATTGTCCAAGCCACCTGATTTGATTGGGTTTATGCACTTCAAAGCCAGGAAAAACGGGATACACACAGGCGAACACCCCGAATTGAAGTGGAGATGTGAGAGTTTGTTACGAAGTGTATGTGTATTTTATGCTGTGGTTTTGGTTTATCGGAATTCATAATAAATTCAAAGCATTGGCAGAGGCTGTCGATTCGATAAATTCCTGTGCCCTGCAGGCTATGCCCGCCATAGAAAAAAAGACCCGGTACCCGGACCGAACATACCATTGTAAAAGCCACTCCCCGGAACCACCCCATTCTGATAGCTTGGCTCCAATCGATAGCAGAAAATCCGGCACTATCCAATGACGACTCCTTTTGGTTTACCGTTGCCGTTCTTCAATCGTGATCGAACGACGATCGGTTTGACCCTGTTCATCCACCACCACTATTTCGTAACGGCCTGACTTCTTGAACGGGTGGCGAACAGTCTGGTTTGCCTTGCTGTGATAGTGATAGTGACCGTTGATATACCAGTTGAATTCCCCTGCGCCACCAGAAACACCCAAATCCGCTGCGGGCATCAATTGATGTTTTCCGGACGATCGAGTAAACGATACCTGCCTACGACTGCCATCTTCCACTCCGGTGATGTTGGGCAGTGCCAGTGACAGGCCATCGTTTTGGGGGCAATGGGGGTCTAAGGCTGGAATTCGATAGTGTCGCCTTTGCTGGTAATCCAGCCAGGGCTCCAATTGCGCAGGCCAGAGGGCGACCCGCATGGGCTTCGTTTCCGCACTGCTGCAACCCCCCGCTATTCGCTTTTCTGAGTGAGCATCCAGCCGAATGGTTAGCGGATTCTGACCCTGCATCACTGTTCGTGGAATGGTTTGATCGAGTATCCAGGCAATGTGCTTTTCATCACAGAAAGGCGCATCTGCTCGCTTGTACTCGGTTCCCAGCGGCCAGCAAATAACGGCCTGAGACACCGAATCAGGTTTTGGCAGTTCCTCTTCGGCTGTCATTAGTGAACCAGGCTGCAGCTGTTCGAACACATCAAACATTAACGGTGCTGCTGTTTCCCCGCCATAATGTCCGGGCATGGGCGTAGCATCCGGTCTTCCCACCCAGACACCCACGGTATACCGTTGACTCACGCCGATGGACCAACTGTCCCGGAATCCATAACTGGTTCCGGTCTTCCAGGCAATGGCCGGATGGCTTTGCATCGATTGAAAGGTATGTAAACGATCCGGTCGCGGTGTATCCCGTAAGATTTTCCAGACAATCCAGGCACTCCCGGGATCCAGCAGATAACGGGGTTTCAAAGGATCATTCTGACGAAAACGCAACTGGGCGCTTTGTCCTTTACGGGCCAAGGCACTATAGGCTTCAACAAGCTGTTGTAGACTGGTTCCTGCTCCCCCCAGGATCAACGCTAAGCCCGCTTGTCCATTACCGGGAATAGATAGATTCAACCCACCTTGCTGCAAGCGACCTGCAAAATAATTTGGCCCCAATTGCTCTAATAAATCAACGGCGGGTAAATTCAGTGAACGCCTGAGGGCCTCAGTAGCAGATACAGGCCCATTGAAACCACCACTAAAATTAGAAGGCCGATAGGATAAACCCGCTCGGGGCACATCGCTCAATAGCGATTGCGAATGAATCAGCCCCTGCTCTATTCCCATGGCATATAAAAAAGGTTTCAGTGTCGAACCGGGAGAACGTTGCGCCTGCACCATATCCAGATAACCGAAACGTTCCTGATTACCGAATTCAGCGGTGCCGACATAAGCACGAACCGACACGTCTTTATTGTCCACTACCAGTAACGCTAACGTGCTGTGCTTGGGCAGCAGGTTACGGTAACGGCTGATATAATCTTCCAGGCTGCGCTGTAAATCACCATCAATAGTGCTGTGCAACAGTGCACTGTTCTTATATTTTTTTACCAATGAGCGAGCCAACAACGGCGCCCGGTTTGGTGCCTGCAATTGATTGGCGTAAACCGTTTCCTGCATCGCATCTCTAACTTCTTTTTGCTGCCATACACCCAATGTCAGCATGCGTTGTAAAACTTTGTTCCGTGCAATCTGCGCTGGTTGCGGATTTCGGTCAGGACGGAATCGGGTGGGTGACTGGGGCAGCACCGCTAACAGCGCTGCTTCAGCATGGGTTAATTCCACAGCAGGCTTATTCAGATACGCGTAGGACGCCGCCTGCACCCCTTCGATGGTACCGCCGAAAGGCGCAATATCCAGATACATTTGCAGGATTTCTTTCTTGGTGAAATGCCACTCCAGCTGAAATGCGCGAGTCATCTGATACAGTTTGCCGCGAATGCTACGGGTGTTGGGATGCAATAGACGAGCTACCTGCATGGTGATCGTGGAGCCGCCTGACACATATTTTTGGTGCCACAATGCCTGCCCCACTGCCCGCAACATGGAAAACGGATTCACGCCAGGATGAATCCAGAAATGGCGATCTTCATAGCTAAGCAGCGCTTGCACATAAAGCGGTGATACCCGATCCAGCGAGATGGGATAACGCCACACTCCCTGTGCATCTGGAAACACCCGTAACGGCATGCCCTGACTATCGGTTACCACTCTGGCGAACAGATTGGCCTGATGGTGGGGTAACTTTAACGGGAACAGTGCGTCCAAAGTGAACAGTGCGGCAACCAATATCGCTATTGAGCTACCGGCTATCCACTGTGTATTCTTTTTGTACTTCACCTGGGCAGCACCTTAACACGCTCAGGAGAGTCCCCCAGCCCCCGGCGCTCAGCCCGATACATGTCTTCCACATAGGGAGGCGGAATCCGGTATTCGCCCGGAGTCACCGCCCGCATCATATAGAATAAATGATAGGGTGCGCCCCACAGCTCCACCGCAGCAACATAGCGATCATCGCGGTATTCCTGGTGCTGAATCTTGCTGTTACTTAATAAGGTTTCCAGGGTTTTGCCATCCACTTCAAATTGGCTCAGCTTTGTAGCGTGCTTCAGATTTTGATTTTCCAATTCAAACCCAGCAGGAATCAAATCAATTACCAAAGAATCCTGCGCGCGGACATCTGATTTCACGCTTAGATGAACCAGCACGAGATCACCGGAGCGAACCTGATCAAACTCTATCGGCTGGCCTTCATCGTTAAAGTACTGGCGCTCAATTTGATAGCCATTTTCTAGCGGCTCGGGCTTTTCCGTAGGGTATCCGGACACAACTACCGAACCTCGGATCGGGCCTTTGCCGGTGTTATGTATTTCGATAGGCAAAGGAAAGTTACCGTCCTGCCACTGACGATACACATTAGCGGATTCCTTCATGGTCTCACTATCACCGTTCATCGTCACCTTGGCAGACCAGGCATCAACCAGGCTATCCTCGAGTTGCAGCCCCGCCATGAATAACGCATTGCGTTCCTGGGTGCTCAACCACCGCTGCGCCTTTATCTCGTCGGCAAGGGAATAACTCAGCTCTAAGGCATAGTCTTTATGGATGCCCTGTTCCATTAACAAATAAATGATCCAGGCCTGATCCCGTATCACACTGCCGTAGTCGCCCAGATATTGATTTGGTAAACGTTGCTTGAGTAAAGCTTCGTTAATTGCAACTTCAGCCCGGGCTTTGTCACCGGTTAATTGCAGTGCAATACCCAACTGTAATAATGGCAAACCGGAAGCACTGTTTTTACGGTAGCGATCGTGCAAAATGCGTATGGATGACAGTGATGCCTGATTGTCCTTTGCCAGCACGTAGGCCGCATAGGCTTTATAAGCAAAACGATAATGATCGATGTCTTCACTGTAGCGGTTTTCAAACAATCCGTTTCCGCTTTGAATATAACCTTTTAACCGTTTAAAGGTGGCATCACGCAGGCTCTTCGGCACACTATAGCCCTGCTTTTCTGCAACCAGCATAAAGTCCGCAACATAAGCCGTAAGCCAGTGCTGCTCCGGTGAGTCATCGCTCCATAAACCGAATCCACCGTTGCTCAACTGCATCCCGGCGATTCGGGTAAAGGCTTGATCCATCCGTTTCTTACGCGCAAGTTCAGAGACTTTTTTCATATTGTAACGCTGCTGAATCTGCTCACTGGCATAAGCATAGGGGTAGCTGGCGCTGGTGGTTTGTTCCAGACAGCCGTAGGGGTATCGTAATAAACCCTGGATCTGGGAAGGCAAACCCAAATCGGCTTTGTTACCCAGCGACATTATCATCTCGGCACTGGACGGGTGGATGCCCGCCATCAATTCAGCCCCCAGGGATGCCGTTTCAGATTCACTCAGAACCGCTTTTTGTGAACGTGATTCAGCCGCATAGCCTGGCCTGATATTTAACTGCCACTCTCGATCAATTGCGCGGAACCCTGCGCCGGTAACATGGATACGCACTTTACCCGGTTCAACTGCTGCGCTGTGCAAAGCAAAGGTCAGCGTTGTCTTTTGATCCTGCTGCAGTTGAATGGTTCGAGTCTGAGTAGCAGGCGTCAATCCGGCACCGGTTTCGATCTCCACCGTTAACTGCTGATCCTGCCCACTAAGATTGTGTAGATCCAACGCGCCTTGCGCCTGATCATCCAGTGCCAGAAAACGCGGCAAACTAAGTTGTGTCACCAGCGGTGCTGCAATCGTGGTTTCCTGTTCGCTACTGCCGAACTGCGCCGCGCCGAATGCCAAAGCCATCAGACGCAGTTTGCCGTTGAAATAAGGTAACGGAAAGTTGACCTGCGCCCTGCCCTGTTGGTCTAATTTCACAGGCCCATTGAACAACGAAACGATCTGCACATCCGCTTGCGCCTCTTTACCACCACGACTCAGGTCCGCATCGCCACCGAAACGGATTCGAGCTTTATCAAACTCGTTTAACTCTATCACTTTGCCATACAGGTCACGGCTATCAACAGCGTATCGTCGTCGCCCGAAAAACCCATGAAACGGATCCGGGGTTGTGAAATCACTGATATTCAACACTCCGACATCGACCGCAGCCAGCGTCACATAGCCATTGGCGAAGGGCTTTCCGGACGCATCAGTCACAACCACCTGACTTTCCAGCATTGCATCCGGTCTGGTTTTATCCGGTGCGTCTATTCGGACTTGTAATGCCCGCGGGCTCCGATCCAACGGCAGATGCAGCAAGCCGAAAGCTCTGTTTGGCGTGATCTGTTGCTTGCGGCTCGCCCCCCTCAGCACGACTGCTGAAATATAAAGATTATGTTGATTCCAGGCTGCATCGATGGGAATGTCGATACTGGTTTGGGTTTCCTTCAGAGTGACACGCTTAATCCATAAAGGCTGATCGGATTCCACCATAATAATGGCGTCGCCGGCATGGGGACTGTTGATGCTTAATTTTGCCGTCTCCCCTGCTTTATACGCTTCCTTATCCAGGGCCAGGGTTACCGCATCCGGTCGCATAGAGCGATCAGACTGTTGATTTTCCTGCCAGCGGGAGTACCAGTCGGCACCGGCCTGAAAGCGGACACTGGTAACCATCTTGGTTACCGGGTCTGTTACTACTAAACGATAGCGCCCCCAATCCACGTTAAATTGTACCTGGTTGTTTTCGTTTGCTCTCAGGTCAATATTTTTTGCGGCGACAACGTATTCTTTCTCCGTATACTCATAATGCCAGCCGTTATTATCATCGTACGACCAGAAATACTGCCGATCTTCCCGAACCAGATTGGCCTGCACCTGCCCGGATGGTAACTGCTTACCACTTGAATCCACTCTAATTACATCAAAGGTCACCTCGGAATTGGCATCCGGATTTTTTTCACCAAAAGAAGGCCTCACGCCCAGCATGGGCTCCTTGGGCCAGACCTGCGCCCGGTAACTACGAACTACGGGACGCCCGCCGCTTTCATACAAACTGCTGATGAGTTGAACCTGCAAAGGGGATTTGGCTTTTTCCCAACGGCGCCCGATATCCACGATGACATTGCCCTCGTCATCCAGAAATTGATCTGCAAGTTCAAATTTTTTATCGTTGATATTATCCAGCTCATTACCGAACAGAAAGCCCTTGTACTTATCCATTGGTTGCCGCAATAAACCAATCTGTACACGATTGCTGAGCCGATTCCCTGCTGCCGGTGCACCATATAAATACATGCCGTTCAGGGGAATACGGACAGCCTCCTGACTGTTAAATACCAATGGCGTCTGTTTTCCCTGATTAAACTGCAGAACCAATCGCTCCGGAAGAAATTCTTCCACTTTAAAACGATGATGTACCACTCCGGATGCCAGATTACTAATATCAAAAGTCCAATTGCCGGTGGCACTGTTACCGGGCAAAGTAAATTGATATTGGTAAAAACCCAAGTCTTGGGACACCAAAATGGCTTGCTGTACCACCTGTCCATCGGGTGTATGGATGCGCACATTCAGGTTTTGTTTTTGCGTTAACCGGCCGTCGCCATCCCGTAGCAAAATATTGAAATCCACGGTCTCACCTGGGCGATATAAATCTCGGGGTGTATAAACAAACGCTTCCTGCGGCAACTGCGGACGCTTACCCAAATCAAATTCCGACAAGTCCAGAGCCGGTCCTGTAAGCTCCAACACAGCGGTATGTTTGTTGTTGTGCGCCACCAGCAAACGAGCCTCTTTATTTTTAGCCGTAAACTGTACATCTCCCTGGGGCGAGGTTTTTCGTTCCTGAATCACATTGCCTTTATCATCCAACAATTGCACCGTTAAACCTTTTATCGGTTTCGCGGTGGTCAATGAGGACGCCATTATCCACAACTCATTGCCATAGTCCCTAGCCTGTAAACCAATATCCGTCACCACAAAATGCGTACTGCTTTGCTGGTAATCGTAACTGCCGGGAATCTCCATCACCGCCACATACAAACCCGGTTGCGCCAGTTCATCGATCCCCTCTACATCAATGGATTGGGTGGTCAGGGTATTGGCCGGCGGGTCCAGCACAAAGCGACCGCTATAAACCAACTCCCCCCAACTACTCAGTTGAGAAAACCCGCGAAAGCGATGATGGTAACTGTTTTGAATACTGGAAAAATACAGGTTCATTTTTTGCGGATTGATACGGTGGAAATGGATATCCACTTCTTTCACATTGATCACACTTACCGGAATGCCGCTGCTTAATCCAGCCGGCAATACACTGCCTTTGGATGCAAAACTGACGCTGGGATTGATATTGCGGGTTTTAATTTTCTGGCTGGTCGATAGCTCTAGCGTGGCGCCGGTCAATCCCGGCAGACCCCGGTGCACAGATACCTCGTATTGTGTTTTGGGTTGGGTAGCAGTGAAGTACGCCATCTTCTTATCATCCGAGGTGACCCAGGCACCGTCCACCACCCGACCGTTATCCGTGTTAACCGAAAAGAAAGGTTGTAAGTCCTGCTCCGTATCCAGCGGCACCGACAGGGTTACCGCCAGCATATTTCGTCCTTTCCACTCCCGTTCCGACACGTCCAGCACCCGCAACCCAGTATCGGCATAACGAGCGTTCAGGCTCGCGACACTCTGTATTGCTTGACCGTTCGGCTCAGCATCGCCCGACGGCGCAGTTTCAACCCCAGTAGGTGCCGGTGAGCTGGCCCGGCCGGCCTGTTCCGGCTCTGAACAAGCGCTCATTATGACCAGCAGCAGTGTCAGTAACATTCGATTTATCGGCACGGTAAAGCTCCACAGAAATTGAATTCTGGGCTCACTATACCCTAACGATGACAGCGAATTATGATGAATTATAACGGTCGCAGGACAGTTTATGACGCCCTGAAGAAGGCATTTTTTGCACCAATATAGCGCCCAAACAACCCTAAAGTTCTCTTGTGGTGCGAAAATCAAATGGATACACACCATAATCGGCAGCTAAAATCCTCTACAGCATTTTTCATCTCATTGATTTTTATAATTTTTAAGGGGATCACCTTCGCTACCGCCCCACAACCACCCGCCAAGCTCTAAAATGGTGCAATATTTGCTTGTTTGGCTAACGAATACGAGGCACAGAAACCTCGATAATTGACGTGGCAACCGCCGGGTGTCCGTTGCACATTACGATGTTCTTGATTGTTGCGCTTGAACAAATTGACTGAATCACTAATAGGGGAAGTACTTTGAACACACTTAATCTCGACAGCATTAATTCCGCTGTTGAAACAATGATGAACGGTGCCAACACCATGTTCATCTTGCTGGGAGCAATCATGGTTTTGGCCATGCACGCCGGATTCGCATTCCTGGAGGTGGGCACCGTTCGCCATAAAAACCAGGTTAATGCGCTCGTTAAAATCATGACCGATTTTGGTATATCCACTCTGGCTTATTTCTTTATTGGTTATCAGGTGGCCTATGGCGTCGATTTCTTTGCGGGTGCTGCTGAACTGACCCAAAATAACGGCTATGAACTGGTTAAGTTTTTTTTCCTCCTGACCTTTGCTGCTGCAATTCCGGCGATTGTGTCCGGCGGCATTGCTGAACGGGCCCGGTTTTATCCCATGCTGCTATCGTCAGCGCTCATCGTTGCCGTTGTATACCCCTTCTTCGAGGGCTTGATCTGGAACGGCAACTATGGCTTCCAAGCATGGTTGGAAGAACAATTCGGCGCAGGCTTTCATGACTTTGCCGGATCCGTAGTAGTGCATGGGGTCGGCGGCTGGATTGCGTTCGCGGCAGTTGCGTTACTGGGTTCGCGTAAGGGCCGCTATCGGGATGGAAAGGTCATGGCTTTTGCCCCTTCGAATATACCCTTTTTAGCGCTAGGGGCCTGGATTCTGACAGTAGGCTGGTTCGGTTTTAACGTGATGTCGGCCCAAACCCTGGACGGTATTTCCGGGCTAGTGGCTGTTAATAGCCTGATGGCCATGGTCGGCGGTACCGTTGTGGCGTTGGTGGTCGGGCGCAACGATCCGGGCTTTATTCATAACGGCCCGTTGGCCGGCTTGGTGGCCGTGTGTGCGGGATCGGATCTGATGCATCCGATCGGTTCCCTGATTGTGGGTGGCGTAGCTGGCGGTTTGTTTGTATTTGTCTTCACTACCGCCCAAAACAAATTTCCCAAGTTTGATGATGTATTGGGTGTCTGGCCGCTACACGGCCTTTGCGGTGCCTGGGGCGGTATTGCTGCTGGCATCTTCGGGGCTGAAGGGATGGGAGGCTTAGGCGGGGTGAGCTTGGTATCGCAACTCATCGGTACCGCGGCTGGCATCGCGATTGCGCTGATTGGTGGTTTTATCATATACGGTGTTGTAAAAGCCGTAATTGGCTTGCGACTGGATGAAGAAGCTGAGTTCATCGGTGCTGATTTAGCCATTCATAAGATCGGCTCAACCAGCGAAGAGTAAGCCGAAAAATCCTCTTTTCCACCCCCGGTGACCACACTGCCCGGGGGGGGTTATTTTCCTGCAAAAGTCTCTTGCTGCAACCTCAATACTGTATATAATTACAGTATTCCATGTTATTGAGTGTACGACATGTCTGCGGCCAAAGCGAACCTGAACCAGTTATTACAGCACCCCGCCATCTGGCGTGCCGCTGATACAGCGCGTTCACGGCAGTACCGGCAACAACAAACCGACACCCTGCCCAGCGGCTTTAGCGCTCTGGATCAGGCGCTTCCCGCAGGCGGTCTTCCAACCGATAATGTCGCTGAAATCCTCTGCCCTCATTGGGGCTGCGGCGAAACGGAACTGCTCTCCTCAGCACTGGCCCTGCTCAGTCAGCAATCACGCTGGCTGGTGTGGGTCAACCCGCCCTGGCTGCCCTATGCTCCGGCATTGCAGCAGCAGGGCATCCAATTAGAAAACACCCTGGTAGTGCACTGCCGGGATGATCAATCCATTTTATGGGCCATGGAGCAATGCCTCAGCTCAGGTGCCTGCAGCGCGGTGCAAGGCTGGCCCGGCAACCCCTTGCCAAAGCAAATCCGGCGGCTGCAACTGGCGGCACAAAAAGGTCGGAGCCTGGGTCTGTTAATGCGCCCGGACAGCCACCTGCAACAACCCTCACCGGCTCCGCTGCGCTTGCAAATGGGCCCCCTGCAACAACACCTCCAAGTACGCGTAGTGAAATGCAAAGGACATTGGGGCAGCGATTGGTTAGCACTGAACTGACATGTTATGGGCTTGTTTACACTTTCCGGCACTGGCTCTGAACCTGGTGGAACAAGGGCTCCCCCGGCCGCAGCCTTCGGTGGTGGAAATCACCCGCAAAAACCAGCGGCTGGTGCTGCATGCCAACTCGTTGGCATTGCAGGCCGGTGTAATCCCAGGCATGACTATCCCCACCGCTCAAGGCCTGGTGAATGAACTGCATTGTCAGGTCTATGATCAACGCGCGGAAAGTAAAGCCCTGCAACAACTGGCTAACTGGGCCTATGAATTCACCCCTCATATCCAGACCCACGGTAGCCATAGTCTGCTGCTGGAAGTCAGCCATTCACTGAAACTGTTTCAAGGGCAACACGCTCTGGCGCAACGTCTATTACAGCGTCTTCCCCCTGGATTTGAACCTTTCGCCTTAACCTTTTGCGAAACCCCCATGGCTGCTCTGCTGTTTGCCCAGGCTCACGAAGGCTGCAACCGGGCGCTTTTTTTTTCGCTGCAGGATTTACCCGACTACGATGTGCAATGGCTGAGTATTCCCGCAGCGCAAAAAGCGCTGCTCTATAGCATGGGGCTGAAAACCCTGAGCCAGTTAACAGAACTACCTCGGGATACTCTATCGAAGCGGTTTGGTATTGAGTTCAGCGGCTACCTGAACCGCTTACTGGGACAGCAGGCAGACCCTCTGCCAAATTGGGTTTTACCGGAACAATTCAGTGCGGAACTGGAATTTGTGCAAGAAATCGAAAGCAGCCAGGCTTTACTGTTTCCGATCCGGCACCTGCTCAGCCGGCTGGAACACTACCTGACCGCACGTCAACTCAGCCTCAACCATCTATTGTTTTCTCTGGCATTGCGCAACCGGTCCCGGCAATCCTGGCACATGCACTTTGCCGCGCCGGTACATCGTCTGTCCGATATGTTGCCATTGGTGCAATTAAAGCTGGAAAACCTGAAACTGCAGGCGCCGGTGCTCAACCTGCAACTGAGCGCACAGCAATTTCTGCCCTTGAACACCACTCAAGGCGATTTATTCAGCCAGCACCAGAACAACGGCGTTAGTCGTTATCAGTTAGTGGATCGCCTCAAGGCACGATTAGGCGATAAACAGGTACACGGTCTGGGCATGGTAGCCGACCACCGGCCGGAATACAGTTGGTCCAGCGCCACTCCTGGCCAGGGTGAAGTCTTGCAGCACCCTGCAGAACAGCGCCCGTTCTGGCTATTGACGCACCCGCAAAAACTGCGCAGTAAAAAAGGACTGCCTCTATATGACCATCCCCTGCAGCTGTTAAAAGGGCCGGAGCGGATTGAAACCGGCTGGTGGGACAACAAGCCGATCAACCGGGACTACTTTATTGCCCTCCACGGCAACGGGCAACGCTTTTGGGTGTATCGGGATCGCGATAATCAACACTGGTTTTTACACGGTATCTTTTCTGCTTAATCGCTACAGAAAAATGCAAAATAAGCACAATACCCTTAGCAACACCGGATTCAACAACTTAGCCGTACCAAGCTACATTTCACAACAAGTTATTACTTTGAATGCTAAGCGGGACCGGTTAGCTTGAACTAGACTAAAGACATCTACTAATAAATATAAAAAAAATGTCATTAACCAAACCTTCCTGGTTGCGCTATTGGTCCGTTAAGAAAAACCTTAGCGCACTCAATGAGCACAGCTCCGGTACATTTTATCTTATCAACGGATTGCGCTTTTTCGGCTTTGTCTGGATTCTGGTTGCGCATACGGTGTTTGTGTACGCACTTTACAATGGGAAAAGCGTATTCTTTCAGGCGCTGGACGATGCCCCCTTTTACCTGTACTGGATCTGGAATGCCGATAAAGCAGTAGATCTGTTCTTCGTGGTCAGCGGCTTTTTGATCAGCGTTATTCTACTCAAGGAATTAAACAAAAGCGGCGATATTCGACTGAAACGTTTCTACTTCCGGCGTTATCTCAGGCTTACTCCGGTGTACGCATTAATCGTCATGATTTTTTGGGCAAGCAAAGCCAATAACTATGAGTGGGCCTGGACTAACCTGCTGTATGTTAATAATTTTCTCTCGCCTGATAAAATGGCCCTGCAATGGACCTGGACGCTGGCCGTAGAAGAGCAATTCTATTTATTACTGCCGCTGATTTTGCTGTTTATTCACAAAACACCACAACGCTCTTTTATAAAAATCATGCTGGGCTTACTGGTCGCTTCCTTGCTCATTCGTGGCGGTGTCTTGTATTACTATGATGAGCTTTGGAACGCCAACTACCGTGCGATGCTGTCGGAAAAGGAAGTTTCACTGGTGTTCTACGGCAAGCTCTACGACAACCTGGCTACCCGCTACGGACCCTTCGTACTGGGCGTTATGGCAGGCTACGGTTACTGTTTCCACCAACAAACCATATGCACTTGGGTCGCCGCCTCCCGACATCGGGCATTGCTTTTGAATATAATCGCCATGTCCATTATCGTGTTTTTCATGTATTTCCCCATACTAGGCGAGCACTACAGTGAATCCGGTGGCGGCTTGCGGCTGTATGTTATCTTTCACCGCACCGTATTCTGCGCCGCCTTTACTTGGTTTATGTTATCCGTATTCCTGAATTTCGATCACTTTCGTTGGATCGCAAAATTCTATTCACTGCGAATCTGGCACCCATTGGGCCAACTCACTTATTCCATGTATTTAATTCACTTTATTGTGATTCTGCTGGTGATGTTTCAGGTCAATAAAATGATTAAACACTATGAACTTCCTGCCGCAGAAGCACTGGTGATCGGGGTGTCATCCGGCGCGTTTATTTCTCTGCTGCTTTCCATCCTGCTCGGCCTGGTCTGCTGGCTTCTGATCGAAAAGCCATTTCTCAACATGAGAGAGTTATTTGAAGTCAACCGGGGTGCGACGCATGCTAAGCCCATGGATAAATCGATAGGCAAGATTGGAAACCATGACGTAAAAACGGGGTCAAACAACTGAATTTTAACCCGTTTTTAAATCAGGGAGTTGCCCTATGAATGTATCCTCAATCTTGAACCAGTTACTCCAGCAGGCATCCGGCCAGACGTCAGGCAATCGCCAGGGCTCGGGAGTCAATGTGAATCAGATTATCAATAGTGTCACCTCGCAACTCCAGGGGAGTCAGAGTGCCCCCGGAGGCGTTGATATAAAAAGCTTGCTCGGCGGAGGCGCGCTGGGATTACTGGTCGGCTCGAAACGGGGTCGGAAGATGGGAACCAAGGCACTAAAATATGGGGCATTGGCCGGCATCGGTGTGCTGGCCTGGAAAGCCTATCAGAATCACCAGAATGGTGTAGGTCAAGCGCAATCAACCAGCAAGACCCAAGGGCAACCTCTGGAACAACTGCAAGGACAAGCTGAACAGCAACGGGGGCTGGAAATCCTGCAAGCAATGATCATGGCCGCTCGGGCTGATGGCCATATCGATGCAGATGAGCGGGCTTTACTGACCCGGGAAATCGAAAAGCTCGGTCCCGACGACGAACTACAAGCATGGCTTCAGCAACAGTTTGATGCACCACTGGATGCGGCTGCACTGGCCGCCCAGGCCGACTCTCCCCAGGCGGCACGGGAAATATATCTGGTCAGCGCAGTAATGATTGATGACCAGAACCCCATGGAAAGAGCCTGGCTGGATCAACTGGGCAGCGCGCTGCAATTACCATCGGCGATGATGCTGGAGCTGGATCGGCAGGTATTGGCACCCGGTTGAACAAGCCAAGTTTACCCGCCAGAAATGCGTAGCGATACTGTCGTGTCGCTACGCTGCACCACGCCCCCCGATTAGCGGCAAACAAACACTGACCGACAATCCGCCGAGCGAGCTTCGGGCGAGTTCTAACTCACCGTGATACGCTGCGATAATATCCTGAGCAATGCCGAGCCCCAGACCGTGACCCTCCATCTGTTCGTCCAGGCGACCGCCCCGTGCAAGAGCTTCGTCGTACTGGGTCTCTGCGATACCCGGCCCGTCATCTTCAATTCTGATCAGGATCTGCGAATGCGGGCATTCAATCCTCAGCCGGACCTGTGTTTGTGCCCACTTACAGGAATTGTCGAGCAAATTGCCCAACAATTCGAGCATATCATCATGCTCCAAAGGCAACGTGCCCGCAGGCACCTGCCAGTCATAAGTCAGCTCACGCCTATGTGCACGCTCCAGACTGTCTAGCAGTAACGGAACGACCTCACGGGGATTAAAATGCTCTCCTCCCCTGACTTCGCCTGCGGTTCGGGCACGCCCCAGTTCACGAGTGATGCGGCGTTGCATCTGAGCAAGTTGGTGTTGCAGGGTTTCGCGTAGTTGCGGATCAGCACGCTCGGCGACGCTAATCAATACCGCCAGTGGCGTTTTGAGGGCGTGCCCGAGGTTACCCAAAGCGTTACGTGACCGGAGCAGTGACACACGCATGTAATCCAGTAAACGGTTGATTTCATCAATCAAAGGCTGCAGCTCAAGCGGCGCCTCGGAATCCAGCAATTCCCGCTCACCGCGCTGCAACTGCTGGAGCTGTAACTGTGCCTGCTGCAGCGGACGGAGTGCTACCCGGCGCATGACCCGATACTGCATATAAATCAGCACCACTACCACAGCCAAACCCAGAGCCAGCAACAACAGCCCGATTTCATTAAACTCCGCGAGTAACGGAGCCATATCCGTGGCCACCAGAATGGAAAACGATTTACCGTAACGCCGAAAATCCGATCGCAGATACAACAAGCGTTGGTGCTCCGGACCGTCGATCAAGCCGGGCGCCGGACCCGGTTCTGTAAGCACGGGTAACTCAGCGTCCCAAAGTGAGCGCGATCGCCACCGCTCCCCCTCGATCTCAACCACATAATAGCGGCCGGAAAACGGAGTCAGGTAAGCCGGAGAAAGTCTAGCGTCATCCAGGTACACCCCTTGCGTGCCATTTGCGATTGCCGTCAGCACCGTGCGGGATTCGTATTCGAGATTTTCCAGGGCGTAATTGCGTACAGCCCGTTCAAACAACACGGTGGCCACTACCCCCAACAAAACCGCCCCCAGCACCAAACTTGCTGCCAACCCGAAACTCAGTTGACGCCCTATCGAGGCAGTTTTCGAGTTGCTACGCATTCATAAACCACGCTGCGTGGCGGTGCCCACAAAACAATAGCCCTGCCCCCGGTGAGTCTGGATGTGTTCACGTCCTAACTTACGTCGCAGGCGATTCACCAGTACCTCGAGCACGTTACTGTCGCGCTCGCGTTCGCCATCGTAAAGATGATCTTCAAGCTGGCTACGCGTGAGTATCCGTCCGGAGTTCAGCATAAAATAACGAAGCAAACGAAACTCTGCACCACTCAGCGCTTCTATCGAACCGTTACATTCCACCACCTGCCGGTCTTCATCGAGTGCAATTGCACCGACCACCAGCTTCGGCGCGTTATTCTGCCCGTGGTAACGACGCAGCAATGACTGCACCCGCAACAAAAGTTCGTCAGGGTGAAACGGTTTGGTAAGGTAGTCATCAGCTCCCGCTCGCAACCCTGTAATGCGGTCAGCAAAACTGTCACGGGCCGTTAAAATCAAAACACAAAGCGGCAGCCCTGCTGCACGCCAGTCCTTGAGCACATCAAGCCCGGAGCGTCCCGGCAAACCCAAGTCCAGCACGGCAATATCGTAGTTTTCATCATGGGCACGAATGCTGGCATCCCGCCCGTCCGCCAACCAGTCCACGGCATAACCTGCCTGCTGCAGCCGCGACAGCAACTCCTCGGCCAAAACCACATTATCCTCAACCAGTAGCAAACGCATCAATCGTCAACCTCGTCCTCCAGCAAATCGCCATTGCCTGCATTGAATTCCAGCTCACGAACCTGACCAGATGCCGTAAGCACTTCCAACTCATAAATATACAGTCCGTCGTCCCGCTCAAGCTCGGCCTCCAGCAAGGTAGCACCGGGATAATGCTCGCGCACTTTCAACAACAAGGTTTGCAACGGCAACAAAGCGCCGCTGCGACGCAAACTCAACGCATCATCATGATCAATATCCTCTGCTCCGGCCGCACTCATCGCACAGGCGAGCACGACCGGCAAGGCTAACCGCAGGAACGTCATCCTACCTCAATCGTCCTGTTTGTCGGCAAGCACTGCGCCACTACTGGCATCGATGTCCACCTCCCATTCCTGGCCTGCAGAATCACGTAACTCCACTTTATATACATATTTACCATACTCGTTTTCAAGTTCAGTATCCCCGATCATCGCATCAGGATGGTTGGAAAGAGCCGCCGTATTCAACTGCTCAATGGGTTTGATGGTTCCGGCTTTCAGTAATTCCTCTGTCTCTCCAGGACCAATGTCGTCGTCTGCATGGACAACATTTACAGCACCCAGGAGCAAGCATGAGACCAATATCGCATTGCGCGTGTTCATAGTAAATTCCTCTAGTTAAAAGACGTCGCCCGTAGTGGCAACGATTCCAAACTACAAGTACGACCTTAACTGAATCTGAATGCCTGAGTTTCGCGCTACGCATCCCCTCCCGGCATGGACCGCAAGGGCCAGATCCTGTTTGTCGGACAGATCACAAAACTGAACGTAACCGTTATTTTCATGATGAGTTCTGCATCAATATCTGGCCTTATGCTACAAGGATTTTTTGTTTATGGAACGACAGGGAGAATCACTTGTGAACAGGGCTTTTCAAGCATGCATTACGGCCACATGCATAATATTTTCAGTCAACGCAGCCGCCTTTAACCCATACCCCGGAAATGACAATCCAAATACGGATGATGATGTGCCTGGCGATCCTCCGATCACATCGCCAGGCACCCAATGGGATGACGTACCACCGGATATGGTTAACAGTATTGAGCTTACTTGGAAGGAGATGACAGGAGGTTTTGAAGGTAAAACCGGAGCGCGTCCACGCAACGGAAGTATCAGCGGGTTCTACAACACCATTCTCGACCAGGTAATGCAAAATAACGGGAAATTGAATTACTGTGTCCGCTATGAATCGGACGTGCCTGTCTCCCCTGACCTTCGGGACGACATAGAAGCGGCATTACGCCGCAATGTGAACGCCTGGTTCAGCAAGCTAGCCGGCTACAATCATTTCCCCCACCAACACATTGATGTGAATGTCGTTGGTTGGGCCGTGCGGAACCGTTCTACGCTGCAATGGAATGATGACCCGGTCCCGGTTTACGTGGGTGACTATTATGAAAATGCACCCCAATGTGCACAGGTGTGCGGCCGATTTTTTCATCAGGAAGCGGGTTACAGCTACCCTCAGTGCCCGGGTGGCAAAGCCAACCACTACGATCAATCGCTGTGGTTAACCGAGGGCATGAACGGCGGCGCTGGCGGCGACTGGGGTCAGCGCGTTGGCCGGTCCTATTTCACTGGGCAGGTTAAATCGGAAAACCTGCATATTTTTTTACATGAGATGGGACACGGTTTTGGTTTTCCTGATTACTACAACTGGAGAACATGGACGCAATCGACCCCGGAACCTTATAGCGTAATGGTGGCCGGCAGTGCTTTTGAAGTAACCGACTGGGATCGCTGGATGTTGCGCTATACCTGGGATCGCTTGAAACCCCGCTGGGATTAAGCTGATTTGCTGCCCCGCAATATACTGTATATTATTACAGTATATTGCGGGGCAGCAAATTTATGACATATTCCGAACTTCATTGTTATTCCAACTTCAGTTTCCTGAAAGGCGCATCCCACCCGGAAGAACTGGTAAAACAAGCCTCTGCGCTGGGTTACCCCGGTCTTGCCGTTACCGATGAGTGCTCCGTAGCCGGTGTAGTACGGGCCCATGTCGAAGCCCGACAACACCCGGATATTCGTTTAATCATCGGCAGTGATTTTATCAGTGAAGAGGGCTTTCACTTCGTCATACTGGCCCCTACCCGCCGCGCTTACGGGCAGCTCTGCACCCTGATCACCCTGGCTCGCCGCCGGGCTGAAAAGGGGCACTACCAATTAAAATTAGCTGATCTTTCCCCCCTGACGAGCGAATGCCTGTTTATCTGGTTCCCTTCCCTGGGCCAATGCCAACCTACAGAAAGCAGGTCTGCAAACAGCCACCGGCAAGCATTAGTGGATGCAGCTCCACAGCGACTGTGGATAGGACTGGAGAACAACCTGAACCCACAAGACCAGCAACGCTGCCGACAGCGACAACAACTGGCACTGCAACTGGGTTTACCGCTGGTGGCGTGCGGGCAGGTACACACTCACCACCCCTCACGGCAACCACTGCAGGATATTGTCACCGCCATCCGCCTCAACACCCATATTCACAGCGCCGGTTTTCAATTGCATGCCAACCGCGAAAGCAGCCTGCGCCCTGTTGAAGAAATACAACGTTACTTCCCCCAGGCCGCCATCGAGCAAACGCAGGTGATCACACAATTATGTCAGTTTTCCCTGCAGGAGCTGCGCTATGAATACCCTCATGAAGTGGTTCCACCCGGCCACAGCGCGCAATCCTATTTACGCCGGTTAGTAGAAAGCGGCGCGCAACATCGTTGGCCAGAGGGGGTAACACCCCATGTCCGGAGTTTACTGGAAAAAGAACTGGGACTGATCAATGAGCTGAATTACGAATACTATTTTCTCACCGTATACGACATTGTACAGTTTGCCCGCAGCCAGAACATTCTCTGTCAAGGCAGAGGCTCAGCTGCTAATTCAGCCGTATGCTTTTGTTTGTTTATCACCGAAGTAGACCCCGCCAAAAGCTCGTTATTGTTCGAACGTTTTATTTCCAAAGAACGTAATGAGCCGCCGGATATTGATGTGGATTTTGAGCACGAACGACGTGAAGAAGTCATTCAGTTTATTTATCGTAAATACGGGCGCCAGCGCGCAGCGTTAACCGCGACTTTAATCACTTACCGTATCAAAAGTGCGATTCGTGATGTTGGTAAAGCCATGGGGTTTGATCAAACGTTACTGGATCAACTGTCGAAATCCATCGCCTGGTGGGATAAGCAGGAGCAACTCCCGCAACGGTTAACCGAATTGGGAATCGATATTCGCAACCCCCGTATTCAGCGTTTCAAATCCCTGGTGGATACATTGCTCGGGTTCCCTCGTCATCTGTCGCAGCATGTAGGCGGGTTTATTATTTCCGCCGGGCCACTGGATCAGTTAGTGCCCATTGAAAATGCGTCCATGCCGGAGCGTACCGTAGTGCAATGGGATAAAGACGATATCGAAGCCTTGAGTTTAATGAAAATCGACGTTCTGGGGTTGGGTATGCTCAGCGCCATTCGTAAGAGCTTTGATCTCATCGAACAAATACGCGGGCAACGCTGGACGCTCTCCACTCTGCCGCAGGAAAACCCGGCAACCTATGAACTGCTGCAACGCGGCGACAGCGTCGGCGTGTTTCAGGTGGAATCCCGTGCCCAGATGGCGATGCTACCCCGCCTCAAACCCGCCTGTTTCTACGATCTGGTGATTGAAGTGGCCATTGTACGGCCAGGACCGATTCAGGGGGATATGGTGCACCCCTATCTGCGAAGGCGTCAGGGCCTGGAGCAGGTTCACTATGTCAGCGACGAAGTGCGACACGTCTTGGAACGCACCCTGGGTGTGCCCATTTTTCAGGAACAGGTCATTGAGTTGGCGATGGTGGCTGCGGGCTTCAGTGCCGGAGAAGCAGATCAATTACGCCGCGCCATGGCCGCCTGGAAACGCAAAGGTCAGTTACAACCCTACGAAGCAAAGCTCGCCCACGGTTTATTGTCCCGTGGTTATTCTGAAGACTTTTCACGGCGCATTATTTCCCAGATTCGAGGCTTTGGTGAATACGGTTTTCCGGAATCTCACGCCGCCAGTTTTGCTTTACTGGTCTATGCCTCTGCCTGGCTGAAATGCCATGAGCCAGCGGCCTTTTGCTGCGCCCTGCTGAACAGCCAACCCATGGGGTTCTATTCACCATCGCAACTGGTACAGGACATCAAACGTCATCAGGTAGAAGTACGCGCAGTGGACGCCTTAAAAAGCCAGTGGGACCACAGCCTGGAAAGCGATGCCCAGGCGCAGCAACCCCAGCAACAGCCAGCCATCCGACTGGGCTTCAGGTTAGTGAAGAACCTGTCACGACAAGGTGTCGATACGCTGCTGCTGCAACGGGAGCACCACCCCTTCAGCTCGTTACAAGACTTAATACAACGCTGTAAGCTCAATAAACGGGATCTGGATGCCCTCGCCCATGCCGATGCATTTAGCTGTTTTCAACAACACCGCTTTCAGGCTCGATGGGAAACCCAGGGACTACAGCAGGAATCACCACTGCTACAGCAACAGCAACAACGGGAAACGGCGGTCACGCTGCCCCCCCCTGGCGAAGCCGACAATCTCAGTGAAGATTATCACAGCCTGGGACTCACCTTGGGACGACACCCGATGTCCTTACTGCGCGAGCACCCGGATCTGAAAGGCTGCAAACGACATCAGGACCTATATGCCATGGGACATAAACGTTTTGTCCGCATCGCCGGTATCGTTACCGGACGGCAGCGTCCAGGCACTGCCACCGGCGTGGTTTTCATTACTCTGGAAGACGAAACCGGAAACAGCAATATCGTGGTGTGGCGGGATTTAGTAGAACGTAACCGGGCAACTGTGGTGCATTCCCGTTTGATGAAAATTAAAGGTGTGGTGGAGCGGGAAGGCAGCGTGATTCACGTCATTGCCGGAGAAATTACCGATTGCAGTTACCTGCTGGGAGAGCTTGAAACTCATTCCAGGGATTTTCATTGACGCACAGATAAAAATCAGCTGCAAGAATACGGAGAAAACATTTCCGCTACAAAAGCTCCGGGGCACTGACGCCCCGGAGTATGAACCTACCGATAACACCTCACTGAAGTCGCAAACGGACTCTTTTCCGATGCCTACCAACCAGCATGACTGCGTAGAGCAGGATCAGCCCCAATGGCATGGAGCCACCACCGCCACCGGAAGAAGCCGGCTCAGGTTCATCACTATCAGGTCCCGCGTCTCTGGGCGGCGTTATGTCACCCGGCTGCTCAGGATCCTGGGGGTCAGGACCAGGCTCGGGCTCGGGCTCAGGTTCGGGTTCCGGGCCAGGAGTGGGGCCGGGGCCAGGAGTAGGATCCATAAGATCACTATCAGCACTGACCTTAAATATGGGGCCATTACCCGACTCTTTCGAATTGAACGAAACTTTGACATTACTCGCCGGACGTAAGGCAATGCCGTAATTACTGGCCGGAAATTGCTGCCACTGAATGCCGGTGAGAGAAAGATCGACCGAAACCCTTTTGCCCACATCCTGTTTCGATACCCGGAAGGTCGTTACTACAGCATCATCAACTTCCGGTAAGCTCTTACCGTTTAAGGTACCTTCGGACCAAGAGCTGGAAATCAGATGTACGCTGACTGTGCCGTCTTTGTCCACCTGATCCACAGCCAAACTTAATCTGGCAGACTGAATCGACTCCGCCAAGCCGCCCAAATCAAATTGCAAATAGCTTATTTTGGGCTCTAGATAATCGACACGCACAAAGTTACCAGAACCAAAATTGGCCTTCGGAAACTTGGCGTTGATAAATGAATCTTGAATGCTGGCCAATCCATCACTAAACCCATCTGGACCGGCAACCACCGACAGGGTCAAGCTGGATTGCTGGCTCAACCCACCGGAATCCGATACCGACACCGTCAGTGTGTGCGTCCCCACACTTAAATCATTTCTATCAATTGAACTGCCCGTTCCTAAATCGCCATCCAAACTGGAAGACCAACGAATCGCGGAAGAAATATCACCGTCCTCAGCATCCGACGCAGTGGCACTCAGAACCAACCTCTCCCCCTGCAGCAAGGTGCCGGGACCGGAGCTAACAAAATTGACTTGAGGAGCGCTATTCACAGGTGGATCAGAAGGACCGGGCGGAATGGGTGGCTCAGGTGAAACCGGATCAGAGGTGCGCTCACTTGAAAACTCGTCTTCGAATTTATTGACCAGATCTTGAACCACGCCTGCATAGCGAGAATCCCGGACCAGGTTATTTCTTTCAAAAAGGTCATCACTGATCTTATACAACCCCACCGGCTTATGCTGATCGTTAAAAACCAATTTCCAATCCTGAAAACGATAGGAAAAGTGACGCCCCTTAATTCCGTCTGAAGCGCCTCGTTCAGGCGCGTCGGCCTCGTGTATCATCGAAATCCTTGAACTTTTATCCGTTTGACCGAGTAACAATGGAAGGAATGAAATACTGTCCCTGGCGTCATCGGAGTCAACCGGCATAGCAAACAACTCAGCCAGAGTCGCAAAAACATCCTGCACACCAACCAGCCCGTCCACTCCAGAACCTGGCGCCAGTGAAGAATTTTTGAATCCATTACCCCATTTAATAATCAGCGGAACGCGATGCCCGCCTTCATAGATAGTGCCCTTGTCACCACGCAACCCAGCGTTAGAATCATGTCCGAGACTGGTTTCATTGGGGAGGCGCTGACCTCCGTTATCACTGGAAAAAATAATAATGGTGTTATCAAGCAGCCCCAGGGACTGTAGCTTGTTCGTCACCGCTTCGACGACAGCATCGATTTCCACCAGCATATCAACCCGTGGAGAAATACCACTGACACCGGCGACATTCCTGCCGCTAATAGAATCCGGGGGAATATTAGGTCCATGCACAGCCTGCGTGTTGTAGTACAAAAAGAAAGGTGAGGCTGCCGATGCGCCGGCAGTGTGAGAATCGATAAAAGAAAGGGCTTTATTCAGTAATTCTGGTCCCGTATCACGCTGATTCCAACCCGGCAGACCCGGGCCGGACTTGAGAATTTGTGAATGCGGATAGTGCCCTTTTTCAAAAGTGATCAGGTCCGCCGGATTACCAACCAAAAGATCATTCTCAAAATAAGCATAGGGGCTTTCCTGGATGCCACGCAACAAAGCATAAGAATAGTCGAACCCAAGCCATCTAAAACCCTGCTGCATTGGTCGGGCAAAGTCTACTCTTGCATCATCGTTACTGTAGAGTAAGCTGTTTTTACCCTTTTCATAAAACCGACCGCCAAGATGGGACTTGCCTATATAAGAACTGGTATAGCCAGCGCCTTTCAATAGCGTGGCGAGCGTCGCCTGTCCATCCAGCACTTGTGACCCGGCTTTATAATTCCATTGACCCCACGAGCGTAGACCTCGCCATTGATAATTGCCGGTCAGAATACTGTAACGGGACGGAGCACATTTAGCAGCAGATGTGTGCGCATCATTGAACCGTATACCCTGGGAAGCAAGCGATGAGAGCGCAGGCAAAGCCACCTGTGTGGTTGGCTTTTCAGGAAAAACCTCACCCCAACCCACATCATCAACCAATATAAATACGATATTCGGACGATCCGCAGCAACGGCATGACTGCAACAAAGGATGCACAGCAAAAGCAACATGCAGGGGCGTGACCAGGCCCGGTCTGAAATAGGCATTCCATTTCCTCAATGAGTTCTAATATTTCGATAGAATCCGGATCGGGACTCTGGCTGAAACCGAATTCAGCGATGCATTTAGAGATTTGGCAATCAAGCCGGAACGTCAGAAATCGTCCTGACTCGGCGATATACTACTACAACAATAAGTTCAAAAAACCTAGAATTTCAGGTACTAATTCACAAAAAACCAACGATTATGTCAATTTAGTTCAATATTAACGACCAGAATTTTATAGCACTATTAAAGTTCGGCGTTGCTTCAAACGATAAACCCGCTGTGTTTTCAATCGGAATAAAAATCAAATTTGAATCTCGTCCGATACTGAGCGCCTCCGGCTCTCGTCACACTCTCGAATAACGCCACTGATTGCACGCGGAATTGGCAAGCCGCTTTCGTATTACAAATACCCGTTTCCGTTCTTGAACGAAACCGACCCAGTGTAATGTGTGGCCGGAATGAGGAATGGGAGTCGAAATCACGTATACCTGTTTTCAGCGCCGCTTGCTGAATCTTATCCCTTAACAAAAGTAACTCGGCACAAGGGCTCAGCTCCAGAGCCAGTATTCCGGATTTCGCGTCAGGGAATGTGCTGATGTGCTTGGTGTGTAAATCGAACGACGGCTGTTGAGCGAGCGTCAGGGATAATCGTGATGCCAGCGCGTCAAGCACTACAGGCGATTGATTCCCCAAAAACAACAACGTGATATGGAAGTTATCGCCTGCCACCCAGCGCACTGAAGACGGTACGCGGGATTTCATGGATGCCGCCAGCGTTTCGCATAGTTGCCGGTCGGATTCAGTCAATGGGATGCCGATGAAACTGCGGATTGTCGCAGCGGTACTTAACTCTAATCCCATAGCCTATTCTATCCGTTGAAAAACCGTTACGATGTGGACTTTCTCATCACAGGCAATTAAAGGTAACGCTCTATGACCATTCAACCCACTCACCGGCTAGCCTGGTTAGCACTGTTGTTCACATCCACTCTCGCGCAGACCGGATGCGGATCCCAACCGGTAGCCGGGGGCATCGAGAATAATAAGTTATCGGCCTGTGGTGACAAACCCAACTGCATCAGCTCTACCAACACCGATGAAGATCACCTCTATCCGGTATTGAAATACACCGGCACCGCAGAAGCGGCCAAGAATAAATTGGTGCAGACGATCAATAATTACCCCCGAACCCGCATTGTCAGCCAGGATGACCAATATATTCATGTGGAGTTTACAACAAAACTCATGCGCTTTGTGGATGACGGAGAGTTTCTGGTAGGCGAGGATAACGTACAAGTCCGCTCGGCATCGCGGGTGGGCTACAGTGATATGGGGAAAAACCGCTCGCGAATGGATGAAATAAAAGCGGCTTTCGAACCCTGCTGCGATCAATAAGGTGCTGTGTACCTAGCTTATAGAATACAGATCACAGTATTCCCGTACCCGTTGCTGGGCTGCCATGGCTAATTTGTCCGGCTCGAACTTGGACAGGAAATCATTGCAGCCTACTTTTTCGACCATGGCTTTGTTAAAGCTTCCGCTCAGCGAAGTATGCAAAATCACATAAAGGTCCTTTAAACGGGGATCACTTCGTATTTCCCGTGTCAGGCGATAGCCATCCATCTCCGGCATTTCCGCATCCGTGATCACCATCGTTAATTTACGGTGCACATCAATCCCTTCATCGGCCCACTGTTTCAACATGCGTAGTGCCATCGCACCGTCACTGGCCGAAATCAGGGTGAGACCCAGTTGTTTAATGGTTTCCCGGACCTGTGCCAGACCTACGCTGGAATCATCTACGGCCAACACTTCAAGCCCCGTCGAACGCGAGATCACTCCCGAATCCAGAATTTCCGGGTTAACCTGGGTATTGAACGGCGACACTTCCTGCAGCACTTTCTCAACATCGATGATCTCCACCAGTTGATCATCGTATTTGGTGATTGCCGTAAGATAATGGGCACGTCCCGCCCCTTTCGGCGGAGGCATGATTTCTTCCCAATTCATATTCACGATGCGATCCACCGACTTCACCAGAAACGCCTGCACAGACCGATTGTATTCCGTAATAATAATGTTGCAGTTTTCCCGCTCTGTGAGCTGGCCCATCCCAATAGCCGCACTCAGATCAATCACCGGTATCGTCCGGTCTCTGGCATAAGTAACCCCGACAATATGGGGATGGCTCTGGGGTAAGTTGGTTAACTTTGGCAGGGTTTGTACTTCCTGAATTTTGAACACATTCAGCGCAAATAAACTGCCCCGTTGCAGTCGAAACATCAGCAGCTCCAGGCGGTTTTCCCCTACTAATTGCGTACGTTGGTCTACTGAGTCAAGAATACTGGGCATGGAATACTTCACTTTGAGTGATTAACAGGAAAATACGGTATACGTTATTCAAAGTGTAGACCAAAGCCGCAACGGCCAACGGACAGCACTTAAATAACCTCAGGTAAAGCGGGCAACCCCTTAAAATAACAGGTAAAATTCTCGCTCTGAACGACAACATGCGCCCCATTAATCTAACACTCAGGAGTTTTCATGATCTCGCCATTAACCGATATCGGCGTCAACCTTACCGACAAGTCCTTTGCCGAGGATCTGGAGCAGGTTATCGAATCGGCCGTGGCTAGTGGCGTAACGACCCTGCTGATTACCGGCACTAATCTGCTGGAATCGCAGCAGGCAGTGCAGCTCTGCCGCCGCTTTCCGGACGTCACCTTCAGCACCGCCGGAGTACACCCTCATCACGCAAAGGAATGGACACCGCAGCACGCAGCGCAGCTAACAAGTCTGGCCGCGGATTGCAAAGTGGTGGCCATCGGTGAAACAGGACTGGATTACAACCGCAATTTTTCCGCTCCGGAACAGCAGCGCAAGGCCTTTGAGAGCCAGCTGGAATTAGCAGCGGAATTGAAAATGCCACTGTTCTTACACGAGCGAGACGCTCACGATGATCAACTCAGCATGCTAAAAAACGTTATGTCGCAACTGGCAGGTGGCGTGATTCATTGTTTCACCGGAACGCAGGCGGAACTGGAACACTACTTGGATCTGGGCTTATACATTGGCATAACCGGGTGGATTTGCGACGAGCGACGTGGAATGCATTTGCGGGAGCTGGTTAAAATGATTCCCGCCGATCGACTTCTGTTGGAAACAGATTGCCCTTATCTACTGCCCCGAACGCTTAAACCGAAACCGAAATCCCGCCGCAACGAACCAAAATACCTACCCCACATCACCGGGTTTATTGCCGGACTCCTATCCACCGACAGCGAAGCATTAGCCCGGCAAACCACCCTGAATGCTCGACGACTGTTTAATTTCGAGCATCGGTAATAGCTTAATCTGATAAAAACTGCATCAATGAATCCGGGTCGAATGGCCACTCAATTTCCTGATGATTCAGTGGGTTTTTAAGCACCGGAATCCGAGTACCATAACGTTCGATCAACGTATCCTGTTCCGCGATTTCCACTTCCTGCACATGAAAATAGTCGGGATTTAGTGTCGACTGATACACCTCCCGCGCCTGGTCACATAAATGGCACCCCAACGTGGTATAAAAAATCAATTCCTCTTTCATTGTTCTGCCAGCCCTTGTTCCGGAGGCGGATTTTGATCAGCAGAATGCCAATATCCGTCATGTACAAACGCCGCCCACCCCCATTTTAACCATCGTAACAAATACACCACCAACCATAATGACCACAACAACATGAGTCCACGATACACCCAAAGAGGCAAGCTGATTATCCAGGCCGTTTCCAGAGCGCCCTGCCCCCGATCCACAAACCAATTCAGAAAATACTGACTGGACCCGTTTCCGACCACGCCCATATCCGGGCTGCCAACCAGCCCGTTAGGAATCGCAGCAATCAATAGCATGAAAGTGAAAAAACTAAAGATGGCCAGCACCACCTGCATAAAATTAAACTGCACGCGATTAAGACGCGCATACCAATCTGATTGCCGCATATGCATCATCCAGAACCACATAACCACGGGTACGATGGCCTCTATCCAACCGGCGCATAAACCCAAAATTAACAACAACCACTGCCAGGTTTTCACCGGCAACTGACGAAACCGACCCAACACCAGCGCAATGATGACGGAAACGATTAAAATACCCCAGAACAAGACCGCCGGGCCCATCGCAGGGCCACCCACAAATAACACCCAGCGATCGCGCGGAACGCTGACACCGATACTGTGGTTAACATAAGCACCCTCCATAGCCACCAACGGTGTGCTGGCTTTCCAATCCAATGTACGCGGTTCGCTCCACTCCACTTCGAGCCAATGTTCACCCGGGTTGAGTGGCACAATCAGGTTAACGTTGGATTCCGCCACTGAGCGCAACTCATCACCCAATTTTAATTGCTTGATTCTGGCTTGCTCCGGCAACTGTATTCGTTGCTCCGTGCCTTTACTGGTGATCACGTGCATCCGCAGTTTGCCCAGTGATTCGCGCTGACCCGGTTCCCAGGTCTGCCGGATCCAATCAATGGTCTGGGTGGCCCCTTGCACTGCTTCAGGCCGGGTTATAGTCAGGTTAAGCTGCTCACCGGGATAGGGACGCCAACGAGGACGCCATTGTGTAACTGCTCCGCTTTCCTTAACCATCGGTAAACCTTCAAACTGCAGATGCCACAATGCAGAAGGATTCACAATCCAATGTTCCGACCACAACGCGGTATCGGGTGCCTCCAGCTTGATCAGTGAGGATTTATCCAGAGCAGAATACCAAGTCTGGGTATCTTCACCCGGTTGCAGGGCAACAATCGCTTTGCCTGCTTCCACCTGCATTTCACGCGTCGTAACGGATTCCCCTTCCAGTAACGGAATTTCCAGACTGATCCCGCCCTCGGCTGGTGCGACACGCCGTACACGGGTTTCCAGATACCAGTTCAAACCCAGCCGTAACTCTCTTTCGACCCGGACGAAAGGGGCAATGGCTTGCGTTTTGAAGGCTTGTTTTTCCGCTTGCTGTTGTGTGCTGGAAATCGGATAGAAATACAAAACATGACTACGCAAGCGCCCATTATCCAACCCTTTCGAAGTGAACCCGGACAAGTTCAGCTCCACGTTGTGAGGCATAACAGGGAAACTGAGCTGAAAGTCCTGTTGCGATGACACCAGCCCGGTTATGACGATTTCGTGCTCGCCTTGCGGAATAAACGTTCGCAAAGGAGAATTGGCGTCAGGCGAGTCCAACGGGTGATCCTGATCGTCCAATAGAAGCCCGTCTACCTGCCATTGCTGTCCACTTTGCGGCAAAGCCCAGATCACATTACGGACCGCATGTACTTGCATTCTGACTGTCAGCCGGCTTTTTAAAAGGTCAATGCGGGTGCGCATCACGGACAAACAGGCGGGAGTGCAGTCCTCTTCAGTCAATAATCGCTGTTTCAGGCTATTGAGCAATTCGGGATCGGGGATATCCGCTTTGGCCTCTTGCGCAAAAGGCAAAATAGATACCAATACACACACCATAATGGCCGTACTTGCCTTGCCTTTCCATGAAGCAAATTGCCATTGGCCGCGCTGACGCTTAAATCCCAGAATGGCCATCAGCAAAAGTAATCCGGATACCACTCTTAAGCCATTTAAAAACCGGCTTTCCAGCGGCGACATCAACCATACGGTTAATGGTTCCTGCTGCGTCACCGGCCCGCTCCACTGCAGGTAAATTGGCTGCCAATCCCAAGATGGTATACCCGGCCCGGTCTGCGCCGACAGGCCCGGATCAACTTGATCCATGTACTGCTGCGCAACAGCTGCCTCTTTTTTTCCGGCCTGCAGCTTGGGTGAATAACGATTCGCGGACACCGCTTCCATCATCGCCGAAGACATCGCCGGTTCCGCAATCCCGTCGGCAGCTATCCTGCTTTCTACGCTGTCAGTTTGCGCACCCGGCATTGCGGCTCCCGAGGGTCCGTCCTGGCCCATAGTCACCCAGCTTTTCTGCAACTGGGGATACATCCCGAATCGGGCCTGCTCCACCATAAAGCCCAACATCCAAAGCACCAGCACGATCATCGCTCCGCTCGCATACCAACGCAGAAACCGGAATAGACGGCCCTCCGGTAACAACGAAAGCATCGCCATCACCGCTATCAAATTTAACAATAGATACAAAAACCCGGCCTCTTCCGGATAAATCAGCAACAGGGACAGGCCACCGATCACTCCCGTCCAAATACCCCGTAATTTAATAATGGCAGCCACTGCAATGAGGACGATAAACACATCCCATACGCTCCAACTGCTGATCCAGGTATTACTGACCGTATCCACGCCTGACACCATCATCGCCCGCCACCCCGGGGGCAGATGCAGTACCCCGCTTAACTGATCAAAATCAAGCTGCCAGCCGGAAGCCGGAAAACGCTGCTTATGGGTGCCCTCTTTAAGCTGAAACCGGCTCAAGGCTTCGGCGTTTAACCTACCCTGGCGCACCTCAACACCAACCTCATTACCGACCTCGGTAATGACCTGAGGTCTATCGTCCAGAGTCAAGCGCCCCAGGGCCATGCCTTGCCCCACGTTCAGCCGCCAATCCCTAGTCATCGTGCCTTGCAGGCGATCCCGTACGGTCATACCGGCACCGTCGAAATCCAGCCATAAGTCCCGTTGATTTTGCAATCGGTTGGGTGCGGGCTGCGGATCACCGCGCCGCAACACCGAAAGTTTCATCGCTTGTCCGCTGCTTAGCCGAAAAGCCGGCCAGCGTTTCCACGCCTCCGGAAGCGAGGTTTGGTTAGGATCAATACCGTCAACCCCTTCCACCTGCACCTGGCGCAGCTCCGGTTTGCCTTGAAATACCCAGACCTCCTCCTCCGGCCAAAACCCGTGTTCGCTGTTTTCCAGAAAAACCTGATCAACCGGTTTCTGATTATGCGCAATCAAATCCAGGGTCCATTGGCCCGGGCGCAACTGCACCCGCAACCGCCCATCGTTTTCGATGCGCGCAGGCAGAGGGCTGTCAAAACGGCGTATCTGAAAACCATCAAACAACACTTTTCCCAGCACCATTTCCCGGGCTTTACCCGAGACTTCCAGTTCTAAATGGGTTTCTATGCGGAACGGAATATCATCCACCAGTTGGCGATACACCCGCAGACTGAGCTTGTCCTCTGTCTCTGTGTTGTCAGCGCCTGCCTCTGCCTGCCGTTGCACCAGCCACAAACGGCCGTTGTCATCGCGCTTGGGATGCTCCACCGGAATTTGATTCACCATTAACGAAACAATACCGGTGTTTTGCGGAATGGGTATCGTGTCCGGTATGCGCTGCCAGGGAATGGTGCCTTGTACTGCGTAATTGCCGGGCGGCAGTTCGATGGAGGCTTGCCCTTTGAAATCCACCACCAAGTGCTTTTCCTGATTAACCAGGACGCTTTGTGGCCAGTAACCGTCTGAACCGGGCAAAAAAACCCGCTGCGTCGAAAACAACGTCCACTGCTGCGAGAAATCCAAGCCCAATGCTGTAGCGGATAATTCCAGCTTGCCCGGCCAGGCACATTGGCGGCGCTCAAAAGCGGTCATCTGAAATGGACAGGTTCGTTCAGGCGCTTCTTGCAACACCCAATCGATCCAGGGCTGCAAGGCATCCGGTACTGCAGTGCTTTGAGAAAAGCCAACTGGTGCAAACAGCAACAACAGCACCAAACCTAAAGCCCGCCAACCCATTCGCTATCTCCTTTGTGTTTTTATCCTTGGATGAATTTGAAATAAATCAATTGCCAGATTGAACTATAGTCATATATTCAAAGAGTTAGAAGATGGATCAGCACGCCCCCGAACGCGCTCCCTGGCCCTGGCTACAGTGACAATGCAAACAATTTGCGATAAACACAACCGCACCCCAGCTCAAACCGTCGTTTTTTTGAGCGACTTCAACCGTTTAATAACGGGCAATTCTAAATTTTTGAACCATACTGGAAATAATATGGCTGGTATTATTGCGGAAACAAATACTCGACATGTCCACTGAATTATTAGTCACACTCCAGGTTATATTAGTGCTGGTCATAGCAGTTGTCATACTGCTATTAATGCTTCGCCGTCAGAAAAAAACAATCGCCTACCTTACCTCCATTCTAACCACCGTTAAAGAGGATATCAGCGGCGACAGCCTGGATCATCACCTGCAGCTGGAATTAGACGACACCACCGCCCACTGCAGTACAGAAACCATCGCGTTCCAGGCTGATTACAAGCCTGAAGATATGGCCATATCAATTCGCTACGCCGCGCTACAGGGTGAGTTATCGCTTTTGCAGGAATATGCAGCCAGTACAAACCCTCCGTGGCGGGAAAAAATCAAAAGCTACAACACGTTCGCCATTCAATTAAGTGAAGGTATTGAAGCCCGCCTGGACGCAGCCCGCACACTTCTCAGTGAAGTTCATGCCGAAGAAATCAACACCAAAAACGCTATTATCGAAACCTTATCAAAACAAAAACACGCGCTGGACGAGCAACTGGCCAGTCTAAAACCGTTGTCAGAAATGATCGGGGAAATAACGGACGAAAGTGACTCCCGTCATGATCTCGAACTTAAGCTCTATAAAGCATTACTGGCGCTATGCGAAAACGTGGAACACAGTGAAAAATTACGCGAAGTTGTGTTTTTACTACATGAATCTTTTCATACTAGCCAGCTGCAAAACGAAGCCTCCGAAACGACCACTACAGAGTCGCAAAACAACACCGAGATGCTGAACAACATAATTGACAAACAAAACGAATCGATCAGTGAACTACGCGCGCAAATAAAGTCTCTGCAAAGTAAAATCCCCGGCGACGAATTAACGCAACTGGTCGAAGATTCGCAAAACAGCGACCTCGAAACCGACCAGGATACGAAAGATTAAGCTGCAGCCGGTATCTGATGAGATTCGATTTACTTATAGATACGGTGACTCACATTCGGCTCTCCCGCTTTATGCCGAAACTCCCAACAGAAGTGAACCGGTTTACCACGGGAAAAATCGGGTGGCAGGCTAGCTTTGGTCCTATCTTTCACGTCATAGCGCTGCTCCAGTTCCGGCTCCAGCTTAAACTTGTTAAAGTTGTTCGAGAATATCACTACGCCGCCGGGCTCAAGTCGTTTCATCACCAGATCCAGTAATTCAACCTGGGATTTCTGCACATCAAAATGACCGTCCATACGCTTTGAATTAGAAAAGGTAGGCGGGTCCAGAAAAATGACATCAAACTGATCATTAGTGGTTTTCAACCACTTTAGACAATCCGTCTGGATCAACTCATGAACCGATTCTGAGCATCCGTTAATATACAAATTATTACGCGCCCAGTTCAGATAAGTAGCCGACATGTCCACCGATACCGTTTTCTTCGCTCCGCCCAGCGCCGCATGAACGGTGCCGGCTCCGGTATAGCAAAATAAATTCAGAAAACGTTTACCTTTAGCCAGCTTTTGGATGTCAATACGGGTCGGACGGTGATCCAGAAACACCCCCGTATCCAGGTAATCGTCCAGATTCACCAGCAGTAGCGCCCGCTCCTCTTCAATCAGAAAGGTTCGCTTCTTATCGCTGAGCTTCTGATACTGCTGCCGCCCTTTCTGCTGCTGCCGGCTTTTGACATGGATGTGCGAAAAGGAAATATCAAATAACAGTCGCAGGCCATCGATAGCATCTTGTAAACGTCGAGCTGCTTTATCAGGATCGACGGTTTTCGGCGGCGCATACTCCTGCACCTGCAGGTGCCCGTTATACCAATCGATGGCCAGATTGTATTCGGGGATATCGGCGTTATAGATTCGGTACGCTGCGATTTGCTCGCGTTCAACCCATTTTGAAATGGTTTTTACGTTTTTCCTGATCCGGTTCAACATATCAACCGCAGGGACGACTTCCGCATTTATCTGACGCATTGGTAACGGCAATCGTTGATATTGTGTCGGGCGCTCTACCACTTTTCCGGAACGAATGACACAACGGATCGGACCGTTATAGACTCTGAAAGTCGCTGGATCTTCAAGTTGCAATGCATCGACAAACTCCACCTGATTACTGATCAGACCAACTGACCAGTGCATACAGTTCTTCTGCAGCAAACGAGCCATTGCCCGATAAAGAAAAATCAATTGGGTGTCTTTATCAAGACGTTCACCATAAGGTGGATTGATTACCACTACACCGCCCTGCGCAGCCACCTTTTCGTTCACCGAAAAGTTGATTAATTCCCGGCGCTCAACGTGAATGCAACCATCTAGCCCCGCTGCACGAATATTATTTAAGGACGACTGTATCGAATTCTGATCTGCATCGTACCCTTTGATGGAAAATTCAATTTTTTCTGACAAATCACGCCCGGCTGCTTCGCTTATGACTTGTTGCCACAGTGTTTCATCATGATAACGCCAACGCTCAAAGCCAAACCCTTTTCGTATTAATCCAGGCGCAATATCGGCCTTCATCATAGCGGCTTCGATCAGCAAGGTACCGGAGCCACACATGGGATCAATTAGATTATCAGCAAACTTTGGCCAACCGGCACTCATTAACAACGCAGCAGCCAGTGTTTCTTTGATCGGCGCTTCGTTTTGCGCCACACGGTAACCGCGCCGGTGCAGTGGCTCACCGGACAATTCCAGCGACACCTGCACGCTACTTTTTCCAAAGTGAACATGAATGCGCAGATCGGGGGCGCGAGTATCTATATTGGGGCGATCACCGACGCAATCACGAAAATGGTCGACAATTGCATCCTTGGTTTTGTACATAATATATTGCGTATTCAGGTTAACCGAAGCATCTTTAGACACCGAAATGGAAAGGCTGTCTTTCACATCCATATGCATCTGCCAGTGCACCTGACGCAAGCTTTCGTAATATTCCTGCTCGTTTTTATATTCAAACTCCGCAATAGGCAGCAAAATTCGCGAGGCGATACGGGACCAAAGACAAAACTGATAGAGATTTTTCAGCCCTGCAGGGCCTTCCACCGCACTCCCCACTAATTGGTAGTCATCACCGCCAATGCCTTGAATTTCTTCCAATAAAAAACGTTCCAGTCCACCAGCACAGGTGATTACCAAGCGCGATGTATTCCAATCCATCTCATTCATTATGAATTAACACCTTTAATTAACTCTCTGAATTATAAAGCAACCCGAGTTGATCAGGGTTTTATCTATTACTTAAATCAATACAAGCGTGTCATTTATATGACAAATTTTATGTCGACATTCACGTCTAACTTCGGTACTAATATAAGTCCGGCCTTTGAAAAAAGGACGCCGGAACTTTTCCCCGCAATCATCCTCCAAGGAGACATGCAAGCACAAACTTCACGCTTCAATTTTCACAAAAACCTATAACTAGGAAAACGAGGTCGATAGTTTATGAAGAGACAAAAACGCGATAAATCCAGCAGAGCCTATACTCGTGGCTATCAAGCAGGTGTGAGCGGTCGCTCAAAAGACTCCTGCCCTTTCACTGAAACCATTGCACGACAAGTTTGGCTCGGCGGTTGGCGCGAAGGACGTACCGATCAATGGGAAGGGTATACTGGCGTTTCCGGTATTCATAAAATAGCGAACCTTTAAGCCTTCTGATTAACTTGCTCGAATTGGTAGGCCAATACATCTCATTTCGGGGATATCAACGTTCAGACCGAATTGAAGCAACGAAGCGAGCACGCAAAACCTTTAAATAGTAGAGTGCCTCCCGCACTCTGGCAGCTAGATAAGGCTGCCCACCTACAGGGCTCCCGCCAGGGGGCCCTGCTCAATTAAAGACTATCAAAAAACTGTTCGATTGCATCAACGCAATCCGCAATCAATTTCGGCCCATTATAAATAAAACCGCTATAAACCTGCACCAAGCCAGCACCTGCCTTGATTTTCTGGACCGCATCGTCACCATTCAAAATGCCACCCACCCCGATCACAGGTATGGAGGGAGACAAGGTATTACACAACGCTTGCAGCGTTTCCGTCGAACGGTCAAACACAGGACCACCACTCAACCCACCTTGCTCGTTGGCGTAACGCAAGCCTGCGACGCCCTGCCGCGACAAGGTGGTGTTGGTAGCGATAACGCCCTCCACCTTGTGCTTATTGAACTGTGCCGCAATGGTATCTATTTCTTCCGGTTCCAGATCCGGTGCAATTTTAACGAGTATCGGCACCGATTTACGATGCGCCTGTTTTAACTCTTGCTGCGCATTTTTCATCCCCGATAACAGCTCGTCCAGGCTATCACCGTATTGGAGAGAGCGTAGTCCTTGAGTATTCGGCGAGGAAATATTAATAACCACGTAATCAGCAACACGATACACTTTTCGCAAACATATCAGGTAATCGTCCAGTGCGCGTTCGACCGGGGTGTCAAAATTTTTGCCTATATTAATGCCGAGCACACCCTGGAATTTGGATTTTTCTACCTGACTAACAAGATGGTCAACCCCTTTATTATTGAAACCCATACGGTTGATAATCGCCTGCTTTTGCGGCAAACGAAATAATCGCGGTGTCGGGTTTCCCGGTTGTGGACGCGGGGTAACCGTGCCTATTTCGATAAATCCAAAACCCAGCGCTCCCAGAGCGTCTATATAATCGCCGTTTTTATCCAAACCAGCAGCCAAACCCACTGGATTTTTAAAACTGAGCCCGAACAGTTCGGTTTCCAGGTCCGGCTTGGTAACAAAACAGGGAAGCACGCCCAGCTTATGGGCGGTCGCGATCCCCTGCAGGGCCAGGTGGTGTGAGGTTTCTTCAGATAAGGCAAAAAGGGCGCGCTTTGCCAAGGCATACAACATGGGACGTTACCTAGTAAAATTTGGCGGGATTATACCAGTACACCGGCCAAATTACCCGCTGGCGTCCCGACTATCCTGCCCCCGCGAGCTTTTCTACCCTGACCAGTTTGTGATTCTCATCAAAATAAATCGCAAAAGTCCCCTCCACGCCGTTATGGGAAACGTAGGGCTGCAAAGCCTGCGCCGGGAACCGTACACTACGGCCGTCTCTGGAGCGGGCATGAATCACCTGAGCTGCCCCCCGGTACCAGAGCAAATAGTCATCCCGGCTTATTCTTATATCCACGATCAGATGCACAGATTCGTTACACCTTGTTCACACTTTGCCAAACGCCTGGGTTTCAGACAGCAGGCTTATCGGCCTCACGATGCAGGGTCGATTGCGCCAGGTCCATCAGCTCCCGCAGGGCAACCCCATACATAGAAAACTCTTTTGTTTCCATTGAATGGAACTCCCCGATCAGCGACTTCCAGCGACCTATCATCGTTTGATGATGATCGGCCCAGATTTGAACCTTTTGGTCTGCCGAAGTCGCATCGCACTCCGTTTGTAACACACCGACGGTTAATGTGCGCTGCTGCCAATCGAGATCGTCCCGATACGCCTCACGGGCCAATGCCTGCCAATGATTATCAATGGAGAGTGCGTTGATCTCTTCGCTAAACCAATACAGATCCAGGTGGGAACCCAAGGCGAAATACACTTCCGCCACATCCTGAATTGGTTTACCGGTCATTTCTGCCGCCTGAATAATCCCGAGCACCGGCAACATACTGTCGGCACCGGCTATAAACGTTGCCAGCGTCGAAGGCACACCTTTTTCGACGTAGCCGTTATGTCTGCGCTCCCATACCTCACGGCGCGGGCCACTAAGCACGGTAGGCAAGCCGCTGGCGACAGCGGTAACACCATCTCGGAATCGTTCGATAGCCTGATTTACATTCACACCACTGCGATTATTCCGTAAAAACCAGCGCGTCGCTCTGCGCATCAGACGAATCAACATCAACATCATTTTCAGTTGCTCATCGGCGTCAATTTTGTAATCCAGTTGCTCAATCTGCTGCCACCAGGATTCCAGATTAAACACATCCCGTGAGGCTATAAAAGCCCGCGCTATATCCTCTACACTGGAGCCAGCCGCATCCTTCATCCGATAGACAAAGGTAATCCCCATAAAATCCACCATACTGCTGGCCACCTTGGTGGCCACAATTTCCCGGCGCAATTTATGTTGATAAAGGGATTTGCTGAAGCGTTCTACCAGTACCTGCGGGAATGCCTTTTCCATTTCGTGGCAAATATATTCGTCATCAGGCAGCCCTGAATGGGTAAGCTCATCCTTCAGGATGGCTTTGGTATACGACAGTAAAGTCGACAGCTCTGCCCGGACCAATCCCTTGCCGTTAATGATGCGATCATGTAGCTCTTCATCACCAGGAATACATTCCAACTCACGATCCAGCTTACCTTCCGACACCAAGGAATGAATATAACGCTTATATTCTGCCATTCGGTATTGGGTTTCACTGCGGGCAATGCTCAACGCCTGGGTCTGTCGATAATTATTATCCAGCACCAACTGAGCGACTTCGTCCGTCATTTCCACCAATAACTGGTTACGTTGTTTCATGGTCATATCGCCATTGGCAACCACATCGTTGAGCAGGATCTTAATATTCACTTCATGGTCTGAACAATTGACACCCCCGGCATTGTCAATAAAATCCGTATTCGATAAGCCCCCGTTAAGGCCGTATTCGATTCGTCCTAATTGGGTAATGCCCAGATTTCCACCCTCTCCGATCACTTTGGCTTTTACGTCACAACCATTAACACGAAGCGCATCATTGGCTTTGTCACCGACATCGGAATGCTGTTCCTTTGATGACTTAATATAGGTTCCGATCCCACCATTCCAGATCAGATCTACCGGAGATTTCAGCAGCATCGAAATTAATTCATTGGGTGTCAGTGCGTCTGCTTCAATCAGAAAACGGTCTTTCATTTGTTGCGAAATTCGGATCGACTTAGCCGACCGGGGAAAAATGCCGCCGCCGGCTGAAATCAGTTCACTGTTATAATCCGCCCAACTGGAACGGGGAAGATTGAACAGCCGCTCACGTTCGGCATAGCTGGTTTCCGGATCGGGATTAGGATCGATGAAAATATGCAAATGATTAAAACCCGCTACCATCTGTAAACAGCGCGACTGCAACAACCCGTTTCCGAATACATCACCGGACATATCGCCGATGCCGATCAGAGTAACCGGCGAACTCTGTACATCAATGCCCAGTTCGCGGAAATGCCGTTGCACCGACACCCATGCCCCCCGTGCAGTGATACCCATTTTTTTATGGTCATAGCCCACCGAGCCACCGGACGCGAAAGCATCGCCTAACCAAAAACCGTATTGTTCCGAAAGACTATTGGCAATATCAGAAAAAGTTGCGGTCCCCTTATCTGCCGCCACCACCAGATACGGGTCATCTTCATCCTTACGCACTACGTTCGGCGGCGGCACGACCTTGTCGTTGACCAAATTGTCGGTAATATCCAGCAAACCCTGGATAAAGGTTTTGTAGCAGGCAATACCCTCGGCCAACATGTCATCCCGATTAGCGGTCTTGGATAATTTTTTCGGGAAAAAGCCCCCTTTCGCTCCCACCGGAACAATCACCGCGTTTTTCACCTGTTGGGCTTTCACCAGACCCAGCACTTCTGTGCGAAAGTCTTCACGCCGGTCAGACCAGCGCAGACCGCCGCGGGCAACTTTCCCTCCGCGCAAGTGCACACCCTCCACACGCGGTGAATAAACAAATATTTCGTACATGGGCAGCGGCTTGGGTAAATCCGGAATAGTGCGGGGAGAAAATTTCAGTGAGATATAAGGTTTGGCGGCGCCGGACTCATCCTGTTGATAAAAATTGGTGCGTACTGTACCGGACATCATATCCAGATATCGCCGCAGAATTCGGTCTTCATCCAGACTTTGCACCTGATCCAACTGCTCCAAAAGACGGGCTTTCAGTTGCGCCTCATCAGCCTCATCCGACCCTGAATGCAGTGAAAAACGCACTTCGAAAAGGTCTACCAGCAAGCGGGTCACCCCTGGATGGTTGATTAGCGCATCCTTAATGTAAGCCTGACTAAACGCGAATCCGGTTTGCTTAAAGTATTTTGCATAGGCCCGCAACATCGCCACTTCCCGCCAATTCAAGCCCACTGCCAACACCAAACGATTGAAGCTATCGTTCTCTGCAAAGCCTTTCCATGCGTTAAGAAAAGCCTCCTGAAATTTCAGCTTTACTTTGTCCATTTCAACAATTTTGTCGCCGGAATAGCGTACAGCAAAATCGTACACCCAAATCGTGTTTTCAGAACGGGTAACAACCCGGAACGGTCGCCCGCCCAATACCCGCAACCCCAAATGCTCCAGCATCGGTAACACATCGGATAACGGAATGTTCTTATCCAGCCTATAAAGCTTGAATCGCAATGCTTTCGGATCGTCTTCAAGTGAATGAAAAAAAGAAACACTGAGCGGATTGGCTTCAGATAAAGACTCAAAGTGTTCGATATCGGTTACTGCCGTGCGGGTGCCGAATTCCTCTCGATAGCTTAGAGAGAACGCATCGGAATACGCACTGTGTAAGGAACCGGCACGATCTTCGCCAAAACTTTCTATCAGCGTTTCATAAAGCCGGTCACTCCAGCTACGGGCGAGTTCTACCAGGCGATCCTCCACTTCATTGACATCAAAATCGGCGCTGGAGCCTCTTTTTACTTTCAACACAATGTAGAGCCGCGCCAGGGTGGACTCGGTGAAATAGGTATTGAACTCCATGTCTTCAACATCGACATATTCATACAATATTTTCTGAAATGATTTACGCAATGCAGTGGAATAGCTGTCTCGGGGAGTGTAAATCAAACACGATAAAAAGCGTCCGAACTCCCCTTTCCGCACAAACAAACGCAGGCGGCGTCGTTCCTGGATATGCAACACACCGACGGCTGTTTTCAACAAATCCTGGGTTGGCGTCTGGAACAGCTCTTCCCTGGGAAAGGTTTCCAGTATTTGCATCAGCCGTTTGCCATCATGGCCATTTTGTTCCAATCCAGAGCCCTGAATAACTTGCCCCAATTTCTGACCAATAATCGGAAATTCCCTGGGTGAATTGTTAAACACCCGCGAGGTATACAGTCCCAGCCAGCGGTATTCACCGATAATCCGGCCTTGGGCGTCGCATTTACGGATTCCGATGAAATCCATATACACGGGACGGTGCCAGCGGGCACGGGTGCCGGACTTCCCGAACACGATCAGTTTCTCCGGATCGATCAGCTCGCCACCATCCCGCTCCATCAAATCCAGGCTATCGCAAACCCGGCACACGCCCAACGCTCTATCGGCAACTTCTTCAAATGCGGACCCCCCCTGGCGCTCTACCAGGGTGTACTCCTTCATGCCAAGCAGGGTGACATGGTTATTCACCAGCCAGCCAAGAAACTTCTGAACCTCCTGTAATGAGGTACCCGTCTGATTATCTGCCAGCTCGTTTAATTCGTGACTGATTTCGATCGAGCGTTGCTGCATCTCGCTAAAATCATCGACCGCTGCGTTCAATTCCCGCAAGGTCTCGCGCAGGGAATCCGGGGTGACTCCCACCAGGTCTTCATCCGGCTGGCGGCCTATCTCCAGATGGATCAGCGCCTCTTTGTTACCGGCAGCTTCATCCTGCATGTCGAAGCTCAAATCAATCAGTTCACCCCGGTCATTACGTTTAACCCGAAACACGCTGTTGATCACCGTATGAATCGCGATACCGCGGCGCACCACTTCCATCATCACGGTATCCACCAGGAAAGCGCAGTCCGGTGCCAGCACCTCTACTACCGTATGGGTGCTTTGCCAGCCGTGATCTTCATGACGCGGATTAAAAACCCGGATGCGGGGTTGATTATCCGGCAGCGAGCGCAGAAAGTTCCACAGCCCGGCCGTCATCCCATAGAGGTCTTCGACCCGCTTGCGTTGAAGTTCTTGCACCGGGGCAGCAGAATAAAAATGCCGGGCAAATTCCGATACCATCTCTGTATGCGGAGAATGGCTACTATCGAACCGTTCCCTCACCATTTCAGACAAACGCTCTACTAAAGACGCGTACCCTTCGCCCAATGACAGGTTGACCATTACATTCCCCTACTTAATTTCCGTTTAATATCAGTAATCTTAGTCTATTAAGCCAAACAAGTTAGTTTGCACATTATGCGAATTACCGGCACTCTTCTGTGCACACTCGCATGGCAGCAACTGCAGGTTGAATCCATAGTATGGCAACGGCAGGTTACGAATCGGCATCAGCGCCGCTAATTCGCCCCTGACGGGAACTTTTCCGGTTGAGACCAATCCCATAGAGTTCTTGACAACGTGTAGCATAACTGTCTGAAAGTAGGCATAATTCGTGACAAAAGAAGTCATATTTTCTGTTAAAAACAATAAAATAGCGGGAGTTAGCAGGGCCGCCTTAGCCCCCAAGCAAGCTCACCTGGAGTACCCATAATCATGTCCAATCGGGAAGCCATCCTGGCACTGAAAGAATCCTTGTGCGAAATTATCATTGGCCAGGCACACCTGGTTGACCGGCTATTGATCGCTGTCCTGGCGGACGGGCACTTGCTGGTTGAAGGGGCGCCGGGGCTGGCAAAAACCAAAGCCATCAAATGCCTCGCCCAGGGGGTTGAAGGCGACTTTCACCGTATCCAGTTCACCCCTGACCTTCTTCCCGCTGATGTGACCGGTACTGAAATCTACCGCCCCCAGGACAGCAGCTTCGAATTTCAGCCTGGCCCCATCTTCCACAACCTGGTGTTGGCTGATGAAATCAACCGGGCACCGGCAAAGGTGCAATCCGCCTTACTGGAAGCCATGGGCGAGCGTCAAATTAGCGTGGGCAAATACACACATAAATTACCACCCCTGTTTCTGGTAATGGCGACTCAAAACCCGATCGAACAGGAAGGCACCTATCCGCTCCCGGAAGCCCAATTAGACCGCTTCCTGATGCACGTCACCATCGGCTATCCGGATGCGGCCTCTGAACAGAAGATCCTGCAGTTAGCCCGCACCGAAGCGAGCAAGCAACAAAGCGAAGCCGCGCCTGCCGATATTATCCATGTTACGCAACAACACATTTTTGCTGCTCGTAAAGAGATTCTGGAACTGCATATGATTCCGGACATTGAGCAATATATAGTTCAATTAACCATGGCGAGCCGGAATCCACTGGCCTATGGTGATGACCTGTCCGCTTGGATTGAATACGGAATCAGCCCTCGAGGCACAATAGCAATGGATGCCTGTGCCCGTGCCCATGCCTGGTTACACAATCGCGACTTCGTGACACCGGAAGATGTGCAGGCGGTCGCCCATGACTGTCTGCGTCACCGCATTGGTCTGACTTTCGAAGCAGAAGCCAAAGGCGTGACCGCAGATCACATAATTGATGTGTTGATTGATCGCGTGTCGGCGCCGTAAAGGAATATCATGGCGACTTCCAATAAGGTGATACGGGAACGCGACAATATCGAACAATACCGGGGCGTCTATGTTTCTATGGACGAACTGGTGGCCTTGCGCTCGACCAACCTGGAACTGGATTTGCGCGGACGCAAGAAAGCCCTGGCTGCCATGGCTGGCACCCATCGCTCTTCCTTCCGCGGACGTGGCATTGATTTTGATGAAGTCCGTATTTATCAACCCGGAGATGACGTGCGCAATATTGATTGGCGCGTTACTGCCCGAACCGGCCGCACCCATACCAAGCTGTTTCGCGAAGAACGGGAACGTCCCGTTTATCTGATGGTTGACCAGCGACAATCCTTGTTTTTCGGTAGCCAAAACGCCTTTAAATCCGTGGTTGCCGCCCGCGTTGCCGCCAGCCTGGCCTGGACCACCCGCAACCAAGGCGACCGGATTGGTGGTTTCCTGTTTAACGACGATGACGTTCAGGAGCTGCGTCCCCGTGACGGTAAGCGAGGGATCCAGAATTTATTCCGTGTTTTACTGCAGTACAATCAATCTCTGGATGCCCGCGAACGGCGGCGTCAAGGCTCCCGTCAATCTTTCATATCCGCTTTGCAGGAATTAAATCAGGTGGTTCGCCCTGGCAGCCTGGTTATCGTAATCAGTGATTTTCTGAATTATGATGATATCGCGCAGCAACACCTGACGCTGGTTGGCCGGCATAACGATGTGCTCGCAATCCAGATTTATGATCCGATGGAAAAACACCTTCCCCCCGCTGGCATCTATGGCTTTACGGATGGAAAACGCAATGTACGCCTGAACACCGCCCCCAAGGGCATCCGTAAGGACTACAATTTAAGCTTTCTCGCACGGCAGGAGCAGTTGCGTAAACAACTCACGTCAATTGCCGTGCCTCTGATCGAAATCAGCACAGAGGAAGATGTCACGGATCGTTTGCGTGAAACGCTGGGAATGCGCGCATCAGGGGGTAACCGTTGATGGAACAACAAGACCCACTGGCGCAATTGAAAGACATTCACTTGCCAGAGAGTATCGGTATCTGGCCACCCGCAATCGGTTGGTGGTTGTTGGCCATCATTCTGTTGGCACTGGTCATAGGTGGCCTGGTATGGCTACTGAAACGCCATCAGGCAACAGCCTATAAACGGGTTGCTCAGGCCCAGCTGCAAGAAATTGAGAGCCGTTTTCAAAAAGATAAGGATTATCGCCAGCTGTTGTCGGATCTTTCTGTGCTGCTGAAACGCACCTGTATTACCCGTTATGGCCGGGCACGTGTCGCCGGGTTAACCGGAAAAGAGTGGCTCAAATTTCTCGATGAGGCCGGATCTACGCAGGATTTTACCCAGGGACCTGGCAAAGTGCTGGTAAGTGAGCGCTTTCAACCAACGCCCAATGCGAACAGTCAAGCGCTGCTGCAACTGGTACAAAGCTGGTTAAAGAAACAATCATGATTATATTGAAGTGGATGCCGTTATTACTTATTTTGCCGTTGCCTTGGATACTCCGCGCCTTGCTGCCCCGGGCAGCGCAAAGCGACAGCGGTTTATTGCGTGTCCCCTTTTTTAACAATGTGAATGAAGTGGCGAACCACAAGGAACGGAACCAAAACAACAACCGTCGCAGTTATCGCTTTCTGCTGGTTTTTATCTGGTTTCTGCTAGTTGTTTCTGCAGCCGGGCCACAATACATTGGCGATCCGATACACATCACTTCTAAAGCGCGGGATTTGATGCTGGCAGTGGATGTCTCGGAAAGCATGCGGGTCACCGACATGCAATTAAAGGGTGACCCGGTGGATCGGCTGGTGGTTGTGAAATCGGTGCTTGCGGACTTTATACGGCAGCGCACCAGCGATCGCCTGGGATTAATTTTATTTGGCTCCCGTGCCTATTTGCAAACCCCGCTGACCTTTGACCGTAAAACATTACTGCAACTGCTGAATGAATCCTCTATCGGCATTGCCGGAAAGAGTACCGCCATCGGCGATGCCATCGGGCTGGCTTTGAAGCGATTACAGGACCGGCCCAACGACAGTAAGGTTTTAATTCTGCTCACCGACGGTCAAAATCGCGCTGGAGAAATTGACCCGATCACGGCGGCAAATCTGGCAGCCCAGAAAGGCCTGAAAATTTACACGGTGGGTGTCGGTGCCGATGAATACATTGCACCGGGCATATTCGGAACCCGATTCGGCGCGCGACGTCTCAACCCGGCTGCCGATCTGGATGAAGACGCTCTCAAGCAAGTCGCGTCCATTACCGGAGGTCGCTACTTCCGTGCCAAATCCGCCGAGTCCCTGAAAAATATCTACGCACTTTTGGATGAATTGGAACCGGTAGACGCTACCCCCGAAACGTTCCGGCCGGTTAAAGCGCTGTTTCATTATCCGCTGGCGCTCGCTTTGCTGCTCACGATTGCCATCAGCCTTTTCACCATCACCCGAAATTACGGAGCACACCTTAAAGTAAGACGCAGCGGCCAGGAAAACCTTGCCCGGTCAACCGGGGCCAAACCATGAGCGAATTTTTACAACAAATCGAACAGTTCCATTTTCTGCGTCCGTTATGGTTACTCGCTATTCTCCCAGCCATCGTACTCACTGTCTTTCTATGGCGTCGCAAAGCCGCTTACGGGGCGTGGCAAAAAATCATCTCCCCCAATTTGTTACCCCATTTATTGGCCGGAAACGTCGCCAGACAAAGCAAAATACCCCTATTGATGCTGGCTGTATGCTGGGTTCTGGCCATCGTTGCGTTGGCAGGGCCGACCTGGAAACAGTTGCCTCAGGCTGTGCAAAAGAAAGTTCAGGCCCAGGTGATAGTAATGGATCTTTCCCTCTCTATGTATGCCAAGGATTTGTCCCCTTCACGCCTGGTACGTGCGCGGATGAAATTGAACGATATTCTACATAACAAAACTGAAGGGCTTACCGCGCTGATTGTGTTTGCGGGCACACCTCACGTCGTGACCCCGCTGACCGACGACAACAACACCATCTTGAGCATGGTGAACAGTTTAAACCCCGACATCATGCCAATCAAAGGCAGTGACCCCGTTGCTGCCGTAAATAAGGCAGTGAATGTTCTGAAACAGGCCGGTTTTGATAGCGGTCGTATACTGCTGATGACCGACGAATTGCCAACTAATTTCGCCGCTAAGCTATCCGATGTTATCGGTTTCAGAACACCGCTTTCCGTGATGGGGATAGGCACGCCCCAAGGAGCACCGATCGCCTTGCCGGACGGTACCTTCATCAAATCATCCAACGGCAATGTAGTGGTACCCAAACTGGATGTTTCCGCGATGAAAAAAGCAGCCTCGACACTCAGCGCCCGCTTCAGCACCATTAGTACCAACAATGATGATCTGGACTATTTACTGGCAGAAGGCGTTCTTCCGAGTGAACAGGAAATGAAGGACACAGGTCGCGAGTTTGATGTTTGGGATGAAGCAGGCCACTGGCTGGTTCTGTTTATCCTCCCCCTGGCTGCGGCGGGCTTTCGTCGCGGTTGGCTCAGTTGTTTGGTTGCCCCCACGTTTGCTTCTCTGGTACTTCTGGGTCACAGCAACGAAAGCCAAGCCATGGGCTGGGATGATCTTTGGCAAACACCCGACCAACAAGCACAGCAAACACTCCAGCAAGGCGACCCAAAAACGGCGGCAGAGCAATTTGAAAATCCGCAATGGAAAGCCAGCAGCTTTTATAAAGCGCAAGATTACGAAGCAGCGGAGAGCTATTTCTCCAAAGGGCAGGATGCTGACAGCCTCTACAATCTGGGTAATGCCCAGGCTCGCCTACAGAAGCTGGATGAGGCGATAGCCTCTTACGAGAAAGCATTAGAACTGAACCCTGATATGTCAGACGCCAAAGCCAATCTGGACCTGGTGAAAAACCTGAAACAGCAACAGAAGCAGCAGGAGCAGCAAGGCGACGGCGAGGACAAAAAACAGGACCAGAAAGATCAGCAGGAACAACAAGATCAGAAAGATCAGAAAGATCAGAAAGACCAGAAAGATCAGAAAGATCAGAAAAATGATTCTGAGCAGAATCAAAGCGGCAAGCAAGACGAAGATCAAGAAAGCCAACAAGACCAGAACCAACAGCAACAAGACAAAGAGCAAAAGCAGGAAGAACAGCAGCAAGAACAGGAAGAACAACAGGCACAACAAGAGCAACCAGAACAGGAAGCAGACTCTGAGCAAGCAGATCCGATGCCCGCAATGCCCGAACGCACAGAGGATCAGCAAGCCTTGGAACAATGGCTAAGACGCATACCAGATGATCCAGGTGGTCTGCTTCAGCGCAAGTTCCAACACGAGTCACAGTTAAGACAAAATTCGTCCAACGGAGATCCAACATGGTAAAGCTGTATCACATAGGCAGTCTTATCTTATGCTTACTTTTGAGTTTTGCAGTTCAGGCGGTGGAAATTTCAGCCCGGCTGGATACCAACGAAGTGAGTGTCGGCGATTCCGTTAAGCTCACCGTTACCGTAGATGAGCAATCCTCAGGTAAAGAGCCGGATTTCTCACCGCTAAATCAACACTTCGAAATACTCTCGACAGTGCAAAGCTCGACATCCAACATTATCAATGGCCGCTACAGCGCCACCAGCAGCTGGATTCTGACGCTGTTACCGAAGCAGAAAGGTTACGTTGCGATTCCCCCGATTCAATACAACAACGTGTTCAGCAAACCGCTAAAATTGCATGTGGTGAAGCGCGCCAGCTCAACTACACAAGCGGAGGATTTCCTGTTTCTGGACGCGTCGGTAGATAAAAAAGAAGTCTTTGTACAAGAGCAACTCATCTATACCCTGCGTATTTTTCGCGCCGATATCGATATATTTGATCACACCTACAACCCGCCGGATATCAAAAACGGTGTAATGGAACAGCTCGGCGAGCAACGCAACTATCAGACTACCATCGGTGGCCGGATCTATAATGTTATTGAATTACAGTACGCCGTATTCCCGCAAAAAAGTGGCAAGCTGGATATCCCTTCTGCCGAGTTTATCGGTACGGTCTTCCGCTCCCGCAGCCGTACTTATAATTTCGATCCATTAAATGGTCGCCAGGTACGGCGTGCTGCGCCGGAACTCCAAATCAACGTCAAACCCAAACCCGCCTCCTATCCGGCGGACCAACCCTGGTTGCCGGCCAGGTCGCTGCAGCTGGAAGACACCTGGTCTCCGGATACAGGCACCGCCAATATAGGGGACCCTATCACACGCACCATCAAAATAACCGCTGAGGGCTTGCTTACCACCATATTGCCCTCGCTACCTGAAACCCGCATTAAAGGCGTTAAAATCTATCCGGAGCAGCCGGAGAACTCGAGCACATCCGGTGCCAAAGGAATCATCAGCTCACGCACAGTAAGCCAGGCGATTATCGCTACCCAAGCTGGCGAAGTAGAATTGCCGGCCATCGACATAACCTGGTGGGATGTGGATCAGCAAGAGGTGAAAGTGACCACCCTGCCCGCTCACACGCTGACGGTCTCCGGTTCCGGCATGCAGTCTCAAACCGATTCCAATGCCACACCTAGTCTGAACACGCCTGCCAACCCGAAACCCACGCCTACTGCGGCTGCCACAACACCCGGCATCAGCAGCACCTGGCAATGGCTTGCAATTACGTTCTTCTTGCTCTGGATTGTGACCGGATCGGTATTACTGTGGTTGTTTCTAAAACGGAAAAAGCCCGAAAACACTCAGCTTGAAACCAATAGCAACAACAACGAAACCTCGCTGAAAGCGGCTAAAGAGGAACTTGAGAAAGCCTGCCGGGAAAACCATGCCCACAAGGCGCGCAACGCTGTGATACAGGTTTTCCGGCAACATTGGGAAGATTCATCGGTCAGGAATTTACAACACATTAGCCAACGACTGGCCTATGAACCCCTTACCCTTGCATTGGATGAGCTGGATCAGCATTTATACCGCCGGGATGGGGATAGTGATGCAGCCTGGAACGGAAGCACGCTGCTGAGTATTGTTGAAGACAGTTTAAATCAACCCCAAGCGGCTCCCACCACCAAAGAACCACTTGCGCCGTTATACCCTGTCTAAGTGGATCCGCTGATTATAGCCTTGCGGCTCATACAGCAAGGCTTTGAGAGCAGCTTCCATATCGACGGTCTCGTGCCAGGGTCCAAACAAACGATGCTTTTTCAGGTTCAATTGATCTTACAGCGAATCATCCTGGCTTTGGAGTTCGAACGCCAGGGTATGCAGTTTATCCACGCCGACTAAAAAAGCCGGCATCAAAGCCGGCTTTTTTACTGCTGGTAATTTCAAATCAGGCTTACTGCTGATTAATTGGTTTTATTTTGCCTCGAATAAGGAAGTTAGCCAGGGCCGGTAACAGCCAGATCGCACCCACCATATTCCACAAAAACATAAAGGTCAGCAACACACCCATGTTGGCCTGAAATTTTATATCTGAGAATATCCAGGTCCCCACACCGATGGCGAGCGTCAAACCAGTGAAACAAACGGCTTTACCGGTTACCTTCAAGGTCTGGAAGTAGGCTTCTTCCAAATCCAAGCCCTGCTCCATAAAACCTTTGAGGCGGGTATATATATAAATTCCGTAATCCACCCCGATTCCGACACCCAGGGCAATAACCGGTAATGTTGCCACCTTGACGCCAATACCCAGCACCGTCATCAATGCCTGACACAAGATCGAAGTGAGTGCCAGGGGAACGATAATACAGATAACCGCGCGAATAGAACGGAATGTGATTAAACAAAGGATCGACACCACACCGTATACCAGAACTTTCATCATGTTCTGCGCGTGTGAAATTGTATCGTTGGTCGCCGCTTCCACACCGGCATTACCCGATGCCAGAACAAAGGTTGCAATATCCGGATCGTTTTCAGCCTCTGCAAATTCCTTCACCGCCGCCACGGCACGATCCAGGGTTTCTGCTTTGTGGTCGTCCAGGAAGATAATCACCGGAGCCAGACTACAGTCCGTATTCACCAATCCGCCCGGAACCGTTTGTACCGAGTTGTTGATAATATCCTGCACCCGTGTCAATGAAGCCCACTTCCAGTTGCCTTCGTTAAAACCGGTAATAACACGCTTGGAGACGGTCACTACCGACAACGTGGATTGAACACCGGGCACGTTTTCCATGTGCCACATAAAGCGGTCCATCTTACGCATGGCTTTTGAATCGGTACAGGCATATGCGGGTGTTTCCACCATCACAACCAACACATCCGCGCTGACCGAGTAATTGTCATTGACGTATTTGTCATCCAGGTTATATCTTGAATCGGGCCACAGCTCCGGAGCCCCGGCATCCAGATCACCGATTTTCAGATCCTTACTGATATACATGCCGGCCGCGCCACCAATAATGGCAATAACGACAGATACAGCAGCGACTTTCGGACTCGCGCATTTAGCGATGGTACGCCAGATCACACTGTCGGAGCTTTCCTTTTTGCTCATGGAGCGTATCGCTGCCGGACTCGCGCCAGCATAAGACAGAAATACAGGAATCATCAGCAGGTTTGTCAGGATCAGTGCGCACACGCCCAAACCGGCAGAAATAGCCAGATCCTGAATTACATGAATTTCGATGGTCCAGAGAGTCATAAAACCGATCGCATCACTAACCAAGGCGAGCAATGCCGGAACGTAGAGTGCACGGAACGTCAGCTTCGCGGCTTCCAACTTCATATTAACGCGAAAGGATTCCACAGCGAATTCGTTGATCAACTGGACGCCGTGACTTACCCCGATGGCGAAGATCAGAAACGGTACCAGCATGGAATAAGGGTCTATACCCTTACCCAGCAAAGTAAGAATACCGACCTGCCAAACGACGGCAATAACGGAGCAACCGACCACGATCATCGTACTGCGAATACATTTGGAATCGATCAACAACAGCACAAAGGTGATTCCGATTGCGATCAAAAAGAACAAGGCGACACCCGACGCGCCTTCGATCAAATCCCCGATCTTTTTAGCAAAACCTACGATGTGGATTTCAAATTTGTCGTTTTGGAATTTATCCCGGATATCGCTTTCCAGCTGTTTGGAAAACGCTTTGTAATCGATCTTGTTTTTACCACCCGACTGATCCAATAACGGCACATACACGGTGGCCGATTGGAAATTATCAGCAACCAGACGGCCCACTTGTCCGGATCTCAACACGTTGTGTTGCACCTGATCCAGGGAAGTTGCAGATCCATCATAGGACGGTGGAATTATCTCCCCGCCGCGAAAACCATCCTCGGTCACTTCCATCCAGCGTACGTTCGCAGTCCAGAGTGATTGAATATTCGCTTTGTCTACACCCTGAAAATAGAAGATTTCATCGGTCACTTGCCGCAATAACTGGAGAAAGTCATCCGTATAGATATCACCCTCTTTGGCTTCAATCACGATGCGGATGTCGTTACCCAGGCTCATTTCATCTATATGGCGCAACAGGTTCTGAATGAACTCATGCTTGAGCGGAACCATTTTTTCAAATTCGGTGCTCAATTTCACATCTTTAGCGTTATAGCCAAAGAACACCGTCAACAGGAGAAACCCGATTAAAATGACGGGCCTGATTTTAAAAATGCTATTTTCAAGCATCGAACTTTTATTCGTCGACATAAGTAACCTTAAAAATTCAGCGAACTGGATCTACTTAGTTTTGGGGGTAGCTAGCTGGACACCACCCTGACCAACCATAATTAATTTTCCGTTAGGGGTTTTCTCAATCGCTAACAGAGCATTTCTAGATGAGGTTACCTGCATCGAGAAAGATTCACCGGAATCCTGGCTAGTCAGAACAACCCCGGAGTTGCCAACCAAAATGACACTGTCCTCTCCCAGCACCACCCCGTCCATCAGGCCGTCACTGGCATCACTTTTCACTTTCTGCCAGGAGTCACCCCGATCACCGGACTTAAAAATATTCCCTTGCAAGCCATAAATGAAAACGTCGTCAGGCCCGTAGCCCGGCAGCACACCAAAAAAGGACCCTTCATACGGGCTGGGCAGCGTCACCCAGGAATCACCGAAATCGTCGGAACGGAACAGCACCCCTTTTTCACCGGCAATATAAACAATGCCCTGCCTGTTACTGGTGATGGAATTCAAATGCCAGCCGTCAAAGTTATCGATACGGTCGGCCACGTCCTTCCAGGTTTTACCGCCGTCTTCTGTATGCAGGAACATGCCGTAGGCACCAACAGCAAAACCTTCCTTATCGTCACGAAACCAAATATCCAATAAAGGAGACCCTTCCTGGGGCAATTTAGTGAAATCCTCGTCAGACAATTGATTCAGCTCTTCGTCAGTGCGCACCACATGAGGCTTAGCGTATTGCAATTGCCAGGTTTTACCGGCATCGCTGGAATGCAGGATCACCCCTTCATGTCCCACAACCCACCCTTGGGTCGGTGTCGGAAAATCCACCGCAGTCAGCAATAGTTGCACCGGCACTTCGGATTGCTCCCAATGTTCGCCGTTATCTTCTGATATCAAGATATGACCGTTGTCGCCAACCGCGACCAGTTTACTATCAAAAACATCCAGAGACGTGAGCAGCGAAGACGTCGCGATTTGCGATTTCATTGAGGGACGGGTGTTCAGCTGACTAAGATAATCAGCCGCAATAGCCTTACTCTGTATACCCGCCCAACACACAACAAAGAGTGCAGCGGTCAGTGACATGGAATGAAGTTTTTTAGTTGATGTCCACATAGGAGAGTTAACTGCCTTTCTCATAGTTAAAATTAGCGTTTAAATCCACAATATCCGCAGAAGAAAGCTCACGCATTAAACCAAAATCCACGAACAAGATTCACCCAACTACGTAATTCTGGCCACAGTGAGCGGGTAAAACGGCCTAAAACACGCGATGAATATTAGACCATTGCGCAGCGATTGCACTTATCGGGTGCCACCACGCCGCAATGCCTGCGGACTGAATTCACCCTTCTTTGGTGGAGCGTTTAAAAACTCGATTGCTAAGCCATTTGAATTATCTAAAAAGGAGGCGTAGTAGCGTTTTGACTCCAGGTCGTGATTCACCGACAGCGCTGACCAAGTCACCGGCACATGGTAATAGTTAACCAGATAGGAAACATGAACCCGCCATAAATTTCCACGCGCGTCGTATTGATCAGCCTGAACAATGCTCCATGAGTCTTCATCCAGATAAAAGCGACGCTTGCTGTATAGATGCCGGGTACCCTTTTTGACCGAACCTTCAATCACCCATACCCGGTGCATTTCATAACGGGTTAAGTCGGGGTTGACGTGGCCTTTCTTGAGTAGCTGATCGTAATCACCGGTTTGATTGGATAACTTAAAGTTGTTATAGGGAATCAACATTTCCTGCTTGCCGACAAAACGCCAATCGTAACGGTCTAATGCACCGTTAAACATATCGACATCATCGGCAGTCAGCAGATTATCTGCACTGGGGACAGGATTGTCATACCCAACTGACGGAGCACGTCGCACGCGGCGGGTGCCCGCATTATAAATCCAGGCCGAACGGTCTTCTTTAATACGATCAATGGTTTCGTGCACCAATAACGCGCCCCCTGCCAGGCGCGAAGGTTTGGTGATGGATGCCATAAACTGTGACATCTGATTGTCGATTGTTTTGAAATTTTCAGCCGGGTCGTAGTAAAGAAAATAAACACTTTGGTCAGCGGACACAATGGAGTATTTTCCATTGGCATGAACCGGCGCCTCTGAAGTGACGGCTTTGATAAAAAGCCCACGCCATCGCGTTAAATGGTTCCAGAGAATTTTACGCGCGTCGTATTCACCCGCCTCGTTCTTAGGCACCGGAAATGGCACCCCACCAAAAGCATCGGTGAAGCCGTTACCGTCATTGACCAGTTTAGCGGTCTGGTGATTGGAGGCGATATTGTCATAAACCCATGGGGTTGCAGCCGCCGTGCGGTGGCTGGGATAAACCGGTAGGTTATAGGATTCAGGATAGGCTTTTAATAACGCTTTCTGCCCGTCTGACAGGTGGTCAGCATGTTCGGCCTGATTAGCGGACGTAATAACATAGAGGGGTTTTTCAGCGGCGTAATGGTCTTCCAGCTTGTCCTTAACCGGCTTGGTATTTTCCGGAGTCAAACCGCCGTCCCAAGCTGGAATCGATCCGGATTCATTAGCACTTTGCTCTGCACCATAAGGGGTTAATCCCGGTGCCAGCGGCTTTGCGTATCCGTTAGTAGCCGACAACCAAACCAGCACCGACACGGCAAAAGCAAATACCGAAGTCGGTAAAACAGAACGACTCGCCACACTCATATTATTTCCCGCACACATTCCCAATACACCTTGGCGCCGGTACGTTACCCGGACACATCCATTTCACGCTGTTATCGAATTTGAGCAGCAGACAAATACCATTGCCCAATAGTCCAGCGTCCTCGGGCATCCTGCCGTTGGAAACTGAACCTATGTTCTCGTTATTTTTTTGGCTGTAATTTAATAACTTAGCTTAATTCTTATTATCTGTCTGCTTGCTCGCCAATGTTCTGTCTGAATAATGACAAGCGGCATAAAATAACGAATGGCATTAAATGGTACAAATACTTATTCCTGATAAGAACAAGCAATCTTATGTTTATTACACAAAGCCATTCAGTTTGTCTTTTTCGCCTAGCTTTTCAGTGCTTTGGTCACCACCTCGTATACATCCGGTGACAGCGGTTCTGATTGCACGCGGGATAATTGCTGTTTAATCAGACCCGCCCTCGCCTGATCAAAGTTCGCCCAGCGCGTCATAATGACCGCCATTCGGGACGCAACCTGAGGATTCAATTTATTCAGAGCAATGATTTGATCTGCTAAAAAAGCGTAACCACTGCCATCCTCATTATGAAAATTAACCGGGTTGTTATTACAAAACGCACCAATCAATGCACGTATTTTATTCGGGCTGGTCATATCAAATGCCGTGTGATTCATTAATTCCTTCACCCGCTCCAACGTGTCTGCCTGGGGTGCGGAAGCCTGAACCATAAACCACTGGTCTACCACCAGGGATTCATTCGACCAGCGCTGATAAAATTGCTCGATCACTTGTGACTTTTCGGAACGGCTGGAATGCACCAACGCTTTGAAAGCAGAGAGTTGATCCGTCATATTACAGGCCTGTTTAAATTGGTTAAGGCAACGCTCAACCACATCGTCCTGTTCCAGTGACATCAGATAGTACATGCAGGTATTACGCAAACTGCGCTCAGAAACGTCCTGATCCCGATAGTGGTATTCGGTGTGCAACGGATAACGATCCAGCACGGAGGTCATTTCGGTACTTAAACTGGACGCCAATGCCTGTTTCAGAGCTTCTCTGCTTTGGTGAATTGCGTCAACCTGGGTCGGCTTGGGTAACAGCTCGGCCAGGAACTGCTCTGTGGGCAACTCCAACATTTTCGCGACCATCGCCAGATCCAGGCTCGAGTCGGTCAATAACGTCCTGAATGCATCCACCAAGACCGAATCCGGCTGCACCGATTCGTTGTTTTGGAAGCCGGCAATCATATCTTCCAGCACAGAGACGACTAATTGCTGACTGGCACTCCAACGATTGAATCCGTCGCGGTCATGGGCCATCAAAAACGCTAACGCTTCACGACTCTGCGGATATTGCAAACGCACCGGCGCAGAGAAACCACGCAGTAATGAGGCCACCGGCTTTTCTTTTATATTCCTGAAAACAAAGGTTTCAGTCGGCTGCTTGAGTTCCAGAACCGGGTTGTCCGGATCAATCCGGGTTCCGCCTTCCAGTTCCAGCGGCAAGTCATTGCCAGTGCTATCCACCAGCCCAATGGCCACCGGAATATGCAATGGCTTCTTTTCCGGCTGTCCGGGGGTGGCTGGTGTCTCCTGCTTGAACGTCAGCGTAAAGGTTTCCGATGATGCCGAAAACTCACTACTCACCTGCAAGCAGGGTGTACCAGACTGGGAATACCAAAGCCGGAACTGGGACAGATCAATTTGGTTGGCGTCCTCCATCGCTTGCACAAAATCATCGCAGGTAACAGCCTGACCATCATGACGCTCAAAATACAAATCAGAGCCCTTACGGAAGCCGTCAACACCGACTAAACGGCGAATCATCCGTACAACTTCCGCTCCTTTTTCGTAGACCGTGGTGGTGTAAAAGTTATTAATCTCGATGTAACTGTCCGGTCGGATGGGATGGGACATCGGACCAGAATCTTCCGCAAATTGCACCGTTTTCAAAAAGTTGACATCATCAATGCGGTTCACTGTTTCTGAACCCATGTCCGCGGAAAATTGCTGATCGCGGAATACAGTAAAGCCCTCTTTAAGGCTTAACTGAAACCAATCCCGGCAGGTAACACGATTGCCAGACCAGTTATGAAAATACTCGTGCGCAATCACACTTTCCACGCGCTGGAAACCGGCGTCCGTTGTTGTTTCTGCGCTGGCCAGCACACAGGACGTGTTAAATATATTAAGCCCTTTATTTTCCATCGCCCCCATATTGAAATGGGAAACCGCAACGATCATGTAAATATCCAGATCGTATTCACGCCCATAGACGTTTTCGTCCCACTTCATGGAACGTTTTAAAGAATCCATTGCATGATCGCACTTATCCAAATCCTGTGGTTCCACAAAAATCTGCAATGACACTTCTCGCCCGGAGCTGGTGACAAACCGGTCTTCCACGACCGATAGGTCACCTGCAACCAGTGCAAACAGATAACAGGGCTTTTTGAAAGGATCTTCCCATTTCACAAAATGTCGCCCGGCGTCCAGATCCCCTTTCTCTACCGGGTTGCCATTTGATAACAAAACCGGATAACTGGATTTGTCGGCTTCAATACGCGTGGTGAAACGGGCCATCACGTCTGGCCGGTCCAGGTAATAGGTTATTTTTCTAAAACCTTCTGCTTCACATTGAGTGCAGTACATCCCTTTGGAAACATAGAGCCCTTCCAGCGAAGTATTGCGTTTGGGGTCGATGCGGGTGACCAATGTCAGAATAAATTGGCCAGGAACGTTATTCATGGTTAAGGTTTCATCAGCAATGCTGTATAGGCTTTCCGGCACCGGCTCTGCATTCACCTTGATTTCAAGCAACTCGAGGTCCGCGCCAACCAGCTCCAGCGAAGTAGCAACGGCCGTTTGCGTGTTTTTACGAATATGCAATTGTGCAGTGACATCGGTGTAATCGGAGAAGATCCGCACATCCAGGTGAGTTTCATCGATTAAATAATCAGGCGCTCTATACTCGGACAAGCGAATGGTTTTCGGGGCGTTATTTTCTTTCATGATGATTAGACCAACGATAGGCTGAGCGCATCCCTAAAACAGAGACAGCGGCAAGTTGAACCACAGCGATACATGCTGAATAATGTTGAGAAGTGCAGTATGTATTAGCCCTATCAAATTCTCAACCGAGTATTATTTATGGTTCCCGCCCCCCTTCTGGCCACGATTGAACGTGAACAACCCGCTTCCACTCTTCTTGTCTACGTCCACACACGCCCCGATTTCACGCCACCGGCTGCAGTACAGCCAATAACCACCGATGAGCTGCTGGACAGCGGCTACACAGACCGAGCCGACCTGATATTTATCGGGCAGAATTGTCTTCAAGATGAAAAGGAGAAACTCATGCAACTGGTAGCAAAATGCCGGGATATCTTGTCCAGCCGGGTTCTGGTTGAAATGGGTGGCAATGCCGCACTGAATGAGCAAGACATGTTGGCTTTGGCCTTTACCCATTACGCGGTCACTGAAACTGAAAGTGGCGAAACGCAATACTATTACTTCGATCTGAAGACCTACAAACCGGTTCCGGATTGGCTCAACCCCAAATTCTGGGCCAACCCACAAAACTGGGATAAATTCCGCTGGTAAAGCCTTGCGCGAAGGCGCATTGAAGGGAAGCTTACTGCAAAAACTTCACCGGTTTGTGCTGCAAATCATCATCGCACAGCTCGCCGTCATCTTTTGTGCCGCGATCAATAAATCCCACCCTATCCTGCTCCGGCAAATGGCGTTCTCCATAAGCGATGATGGCCTGCATCACATGCTCTCGTTGCTCCGGCTTCAGGCGTGTGCCATCGGCCCACTTTCCCAGCTCAAGAGCCCGTTTCAGATTGTCATAGGTTTCTGGGGTGATTGATTCAATCAGCGCGTCAAAGTCCATACTGTGCTCATTTTCTGTATCAGGCCATAATTGTGCGGGATTGTAGCATATCGCATCGGCCTTTGACGCAGGGCGTCAGCACTGCCCTCACGTACCCGCTAATGCCAGTTCCAGGGGTGTGGGTGGAGCCAGACTAACCCCTTGATATTCAATAGGCAGGCTTTTCGAGAGATTATCCAGCTGGGCTTCATTCTCAATATTCTTGACTATAACCCGCAACCCCAGCCCAGAAGCAAAGCGCGCAATGCCGTCAATAAAAGCAGACTCCCGGCTTTCCCATGTTAATCGTTCGGTAAACGCCGCTGACAACTTGATCGCGTCCACCGGTATGCGCTGCAGGTACATCAGGGAATAACGGCTAAGCCCGTAATCATCGATGCAAAACTTGATGCCCATCACCTTGAGTTTTTCTATCAAAATCACACACTGATCGAAATCGTGCGTGATCGTAAGTTCCTTCACTTCGAACTCAAGGTGAGGCAACAATTTGCGGTCTTCCTCGCTGATTCGGCTAAGGCACTCGAATAGCGCCGGCGAAAAAAACTGCGCCGAGCTGAGATTAACGGATATGGAAATATCGCAGCGGGATTTATTGCGCAGTTCCCGCAACGCATTGAGCGCATTTGACACCATGATGTCCGTTAGCACATCCATCAAACCGGCTTTTTCACACAGCGAGATAAACTCGGTGGGGGCAACCAACCCCAAACTGGAATCCAGCCAGCGGGGTAATGCCTCATAACTGGTGATGGTGACCCGATCCTGGGCAAATACCGGTTGCACAAAAGTCTCCAAAGCCCCGGTTTCCATTGCTTCACTCAAGCGTGAAACTACATCCAACGAGGATTTGAGTTCGTTTTCTTCAGTGATCAGGGGGGCTACCGGCATCACACCGGCTTGTGAATCCACCTTGTGCATCAGCTCTGTCGTGATCAGGTTGGTTTTGGCCATTAAACTGTAGCAGTATTCCAGCGAACTCAAAATCGCATTGATCTGCACTGCAACATCTGCAATTTCGTCTTTACCCTGGGAGTCGAGACGACCTTTAAAATCCCCTGACTGCATAATGCGCCGTGACTGGCGCAAAATCTTGTTCAAACGCAACCAGATTGGCCGGTAATAAAAGAACCAGACAATGGCACCGCACACCCCGGCACTCAATAGAATCGACAGCCACCACAGATAGGGTAACGGCTGCACCGGATTACTTGCACGGGCACTGATATAGACCGGTTTGCCCACCATTGCCGGCAACGCCAACACCGCCGTATTGCGGCCAAAAGCCGGTGTATCCGCCTTGGTCGCGGAGAGTTTCAATTGGTAGTCCAGAGATTCTGACAACCGTAACAACCACCGGCTCAGGAATACAGCTGTCACGGATTGCACATCGCCTTTTTGATGCACCGCCATTAAAATCACCCGATCGCGCCAATAGGTAATCCCCACTTCTGCCTGGCGAGGCACTTTCAAAAAATTAATCATGCTGGTAAGCAGGCTGTCCTCATCATCCTTGTCTTCCAAAGTAGTTTGATAGGTCAACAGGTCCTGGCGATCAAACACCAGGCGGACATCCACCGGACTGGGCAGGCTTTCCAGTTTCAATTCGGGCTGTTGCGCCAGCCATTTCAATTGTTGCTGCATATCGCCCACCACCAAAACAAGGTTACGCTCGATAACGCTGGTTTCATGATCGGTGGGAGTATGCGTGCCCAGATTATGCATCCAGGCGCTAATCGATACGCTTGCGGTGGTTAACAACACCCAAAGAATTAAAGAAGACGTTTTCCCCTTCAACTGCATGTGGCAGGCCTTGTGCTAAAGATATTATTTTTGGTACTGCCATTAAGTGTAGGAGATATTTTTGCGGGCAGTTAAACAATTTAGTCAGAAACCGCGTTCAGCCTGGGTTACTTTCAACTGAAATAAAATCCTGGTTGTTTAATCTGGCCTGTGTGCCCATTCTGTAGGCAACCAATAGCCCGTTTTTAACGGCGCTATAATCCAGACAGGCCAGATTATCCCGGATCACCGCGGGGGTTCCCTTGCACCAATAATGCCCCACAAATAACGGCTTTTCAGACGGGCCGTACTTGAATAAACGCGCTCTATCCCGGTCGCTCAGGGGTGTTGACATCAGATCATGGGGTAACTGGTCTGGCTGAAAAATCACATCACCCAACGTTTTGGGCGATGGACTCCAGAATTTAGTCCGAAACCGACTGCGGCGTACGCCATCAGAGCCCAGCATGGTCTGACCGTCCGGAAGTGCCATATCAGTCCCTTTAAGCAACCGCTCAATGATGCGGTTGGGCTCAGTGGCAGGCAATAAGCTTTGCGCTAAAAAATCGTCATCCAACAACACGCAACTCTGGTAAATATCGGATGCCTGATCAATGCGGGCTTGATCCCAGCATGCATGCACAACCCTGAAATGGTCAAACTCAAGGAATAGCGGACGCTGGCGCAGCCAGCCTATTACGTCTTTCCATTCCTGCAAATGGTAGCGGTAGTCCTTCAGTGTTTGCCGTAAATGGAATCCCAAACGCCGGTAATGACGGCGCAATCGAGCGTCAACATGATCAAAACTGAGGGTGGAATAAGCGATCGCGTTGTATTCGTGATTGCCCAGCACCAGATGCGCCTGGCCCGCATTGACCATATTTATAACCAGTTGCATGGCATCACGGATATTAGGGCCGCGATCCAGAATATCACCGACAAAGACCGCTTTGCGCCCCGGGTTGTGCCAGACGCCATCATGCAGGGTGTATCCTAGCTTTTGCAATAATTCAATCAGCGAAGGTGCGCAGCCATGCACATCCCCGATAATGTCATAGCCTTCCACTGAAGGTTCGAGCATCATCAGAGTATTTCACTCCAACCTAGCTTGGAACGACAGGCCTCATAAAAACTGTGAGGCTTGGGATGCAGCAGTTTTAACGGATGGGCGCGCTTACGCACATAAATCCAGTCGCCCGGTTCGGCTACTTGCCCACCTTGCCCGTCACAGCTGATCAAAGGGTTAAAATCATTGGATTCTGAAACAAAGATTTTAATTTCACTATTACCGTCAATCACGATAGGACGGCTACTTAACGTGTGCGGAAACATCGGCACCAAAACAATGGCATCAAGACGCGGATGCATAATCGGTCCTCCACCTGACAAGGCATAGGCCGTGGAGCCGGTGGGCGTGGACACAATGAGCCCGTCGGATCGCTGCCGATAAACAAAATCGCCGTCAACAAACAGTTCAAACTCCAGCATTTTCACGGAGCTGCCGGAGTGAAAAACAACATCATTCAGAGCTGAACTCGCCCCCATCATACGACCATCCCGTTTGAGTTCGGTTTCCAGGAGAAAGCGGTGTTCCAAGCTGTATTCCCCCGCCAACACTTCGCTGACCCGAGCTTCGATTTCTGAAGGATGAATATCGGTGAGAAAGCCGAGACGTCCTCTATTCACACCCAGCAACGGGACTTTGTAGCGTGCCAAATCCCGCGCCGCGCCGAGCAAACAACCGTCACCCCCCACAACGATCACCAGATCACAGGTTTCGCCCAGAATTTTACGGTTAGCCCGCTGATGTTCTTCCGACTTGATGTAGGTAGAGGTTTCTTCATCAAGAATGACGCTGATATTTCTACTATCAAAGAAAGCAATCAATGACAGTACGGTTTCTTCCACCAGAGCATTGCTACCAGGACGGCCGATTAAGCCGATGTGTCGAAACGAATCTTTTTCTTGCATGCCATAACTCACTTGGTGAAATTCAGGGTGCCATTGGGCACACCGTACTCATTTATTGGTTCGAACCCGCGCTTACCTTGCAAACCGCCACTGTGGACGAAAAGCACATGACTGCCGGGCGGTATCGCCCCATGATTGACCAAATCCAACAATGCCATCATCGCTTTACCGGTATAAAGCGGGTCGAGCTGCAGACCTGTATTGTCCTCAAATTCTGTTATAAAACTCAATAGGCTTTCATCCACCCGACCAAATCCACCCCGATGATAATCGCTATTTATCTGCCAATTTTGTAATTGAGACTTGTTAAACCAGTTCGGGTGGGCCTGCAAACGGTTGCTCATTGAATCCTCGACCCAACTTCCTTTTAGTGCAGATATGCCGAGTAGCGTAATATGCCCTGGCGCCGATAAACGCAAACCGGCAAAAGTACAGCCTGTACCGACACCGGTTACCACATGGGAAATCGCAAGGGCATTCAGTTGATCTGCATCGAGCATGGTGGATGCCCCCAGCATACCATAGACATTATCCCCTCCTTCGGGAATATAGCCGGAACACGTTGGCGCGAGCGCATCTGATGAGCAAGACAGCGGGCCTCGCACGCGGCATTGATTGCGATAGTCTGCCCGGCTAATAAAGTTTAGCTGCATTCCCTGCTGCTGAATTTCTTTCAGCATGGCATTGCTGTCGGGGCTTAACTCCTCCCCGCGAACGATGCCGGTCGTGTTCAAACCCAGCAGTCGGCCTGCATACGCCAGCGCGTGCAGATGGTTGGACCATGCACCGCCAAACGACACCACCGTCCTGTCTTGTGAATTCAATGCCGTAAGTAAGTTGTATTTTAATTTGAACCATTTGTTACCACTGATCTTCGGATGCAATAAATCCGCTCGCAGGACACTGAGCTGCACCCTCCTAAAACTCAACTGTTTAATTTTCAGCGGTTCAACGATCAGCGGTTTCAAAAGACCGGACTGCGCTAACACAGGCGACTGGGCTAACTGATCTTCGTATTGATGAATTAGACTCTGAAACGTCATTTCAGCAGAACACATAAAAACTCAGGAAAAAAGCAGGACTAGTAAAGCCGCACCATTACGCGTGCAAATTCACTACATTATCACCAAAACTGCGGGGTTTATGTTTTTCGCAACGATCAGAATTACCAGTTACAAACTGACTCGGCACGTCGATGCGCGCTATCCGGCAGCCGCAGACTTTATCATGACTTAATGGTGCCTGACACTCCGGCTTATGGTAATGGCTTAACCACATTCGATAATGCTCTTCCGACACCAAACACTTGTTGGCAGCATAAGCAATGGGATTTTCCATGTAGGATGGCATGTCCTTCAATGCAATAGAGACATGCCCTGCCCCGGGATGGAAAGCGATGAAACTAATGCCTAAGTCTTCCAGCCGCTCCAGAAATTTATCCCCGCCCTCATGCACCAGACGGATTTTATCTTTTCGCAACTGCGTTAATTCCTCTCGCAATTGTTTAGCGACATCGTGCCGATACATCAACTCCATATTGCGCAGCTCAATGTCTTCCTTCAATTTGGCGGTTTCTTCCTGAAGCTTTTGCTTCATTTGCTCGTTATATTGCTTACGCAGCGCATCTAATTCAGCTTTGCCGGCTTTCTCCGCCGTTTGCAATTCCAGTTCACGCGCCTTTGTCAATGCCTCAACTTGTTTGCGCTGCGCTTCATTTTGCTCCCGCAGAGCCAGGTTCTGCGAATGCAGTGACCCCTGCTCGCTGCGCAAGCGCTCAACTTCGATTCGCGCAACCTGAATTTCTTTTTCCTGTACCAAGCGATTGCTCTGCAGCCTTTCCTGGGCCTCATTCTTCAAGGCTTGAAGCTGAAGACGCTGCTGCTTGATCAACGCCGCCATTTTATTCCTGTGTTCTGTTTCCAACACCGCGAGTTGTTGCGCACTGAGGCCTTGATCGTTGCCGGACCAGCCGGAGTTGAATATCGCATCGTCGTCCGGCGACGGTGATTGCGGGGCCTGAGCGGGCGATTCAACACCCCAGTCTGGAGTCGAACGCGGATCGGCTGGCCGCTGAACCGGCGCAGACACCGCTTTGCTCACCGCCAGACACAAACGATTGTCGGCAATTGCGTCACGCAAACGTACGAATGAGTTGGATCTGGGGGACATCACCGGATCCCACAGCGATTCGGCATGCCAGGAAACGGAACATTGAGATTTGCAGGATAACCGGATCGGACCTGCGCCCAGATCAGGACCACTGCCACCGGTCTCAACCAGGTGCCGCAACGGTAGATTCCAGGATCGGTCCGCAAAGCCCTGGCGATCGAAACTCACGGTAAAAAACACAGCGCCGGTAATCTTGAGTTGGCCGTTGATTATGACAAACACAGCATCCATGGTCTCGCCGGCAAAATCGTCCAGACCAACCACACCGTCCAAAATGGCTTCGAATTCTGAATAGGTCATTTCCTTGGAAACGACACCCTCTTCAAAAAAAATCACTGCCTCGTTCGAATATACCGAATCAAGCATGGCAGGGCTCCAACACCGTATCCAAAGTCACCCTCTCTCTCAATTTACACCCAACCTACTATTAGCCTAGTCACTAGTTAACCATTTTAGTCCACAACATTCATGGCTATAGTGACTGAGATTGCATGGGTTCTGTGACAGCCTGCTCAAATAACAATCATACCCACACCCAACACAGGGGACCCAGTTCCCTATATAATGCCAGCCAATGACCCGCTACCCACTACGCGATTTCCTGATAATTGAAGGTATCAATGAAAATCGGAACCACTACCGCCTTGTATATCAACCAGTTGCTAAAGCTTGCGCACTCATTGGGGAGCGACATCGACCAGCTACTTGCTGATGCTGAGCTCGACCCGAATGAACTGGAAGATGATGACAACCGCGTCGACCTGACGTTTTTAATGCGTTTAGGTCGTGGCGCAATCCGCCAGACCGGGCGCCAGGAAATCGGCTTGCTTATGGGCCACCATAGCACACTGAGCGGATCGGGGTATGTCGGGCTAGCAGCAATGACCTCGGCCACCCTGCAACAGGCCCTGACCGTTCTGACGCAATTCGAGCACTTGAACAGTCAATGTTATCGCGGTACCAGTGCTCTGCTTTCTGACGAGCCCAAACCGGTTTTAAGCTTTTATTCCATTGCCCCCTATAACGCGTACACCTGCTTTGTGGTCGACGGGGTGCTTACCGCGTGGGTAAAACTGATTTATCTGCTCACCGGACGCAGCGATCTGGTCGAGCATATTCAGATAGAGTTTGATACACCTTCCTATGTTGATGCCTATAGGGAAGCGTTTTCGTGCCCAGTCAGGTTTGGTTGCGAACGTAACGCCCTTGTACTCACTAGCGAGGCATTGCAAACACCGGTACTCGAAAGTAATGCGGGGCTACACCAAAAACTAATTCGCCAATGCGAACGGCAATTAAATGAAATTGCGCTAGCCGACAGCTATCGAAATAAAGTACTTAAAGTGCTGGGAACGATGCTGCACGGACAAACGCCATCAATTGATGAAGTCGCATTGAAACTGGGGATGCCGAGCTGGACGCTGCGTCGTAAGTTAAAAGAGGAGGATTCCGCCTATCAGCTATTGGTGGACGAGATGCGCCGAGACGTAGCAATGAGTTATATGAGGAATACCGATCTAACCTTTGGCGAGATATCTTATTTACTGGGCTTTTCCACCCCGGGCGCTTTTCAACGGGCTTTTAAACGCTGGTCTGGGCAAACACCTGGAGAATACCGAAAATCATTGAGTTCAAAACGAAAATGACGCTTTGAGATTACATCTCGAAAGCGTCATCCACTTCATCGTCGAACTCAAATTCCGATGTATCCAACAGTTCATCCTGGTAATGTTCCATATTTTTTTGCTCCTGTTATCCTTTTGATTGAACGAGAATGACAATCAATATCCGTACCATATAACCCTAATACGATTATGTTGTCCAGTTACAGGGTCACAGACCCTTAAAACGAATTAAACAGCAGCAAGATGACAGGCTTGTGAATCAGAGGGGGTGTCGAGGTGACGATGCAGCTCGGGAAAATTCCATTACCGAAATATAAGATAAGTCAGAACGTTCTTGGGAGGGGGAACCACTTTCCCTATTACGACCCTGGTGAGTCAGGAAAAAGTGGCGGAGCGGACGGGACTCGAACCCGCGACCCCCGGCGTGACAGGCCGGTATTCTAACCAACTGAACTACCGCTCCGGATCTTGGTGGGTGGTACAGGGATCGAACCTGTGACCCTCGCCTTGTAAGGGCGATGCTCTCCCAGCTGAGCTAACCACCCCAAGAGTGCGCGCCATTTTACGAGTTTTCGAAAATCTGTCAAACGTTAAATTCAAAAAAACTGAAATAAATCCACCATGTAAGTGACCACTTCGCCTAAACCCGCTTATATTCAGCATTATCAATCTAAGTTATTATTTTTCCTAAGTTTTAATTCTGTAGCATCAATATATTCGCGGGCAGCAGATAAAGAAAAGGCACCTGACACTTGGTCGCCGTCGGGCCGAATTACCAAATAATTTTTTATCTCTAGCCGGTAGGTTGTCGGGTTAATCTCACCCTCTTCTACTATGACATACCCGGTGCTGCCATAGGGCTGACCATTGCCGATCATGCAAACTCCCCTGTCATTGTTACAATTCAAATAACCTTGCCCAATAAAAAGCCGCCTCAACAGGCGGCTTTTATCATTGACGGAACAACACCTGGCTTATTACATCACCACAGCAGCCGGCTGCTGACTGGGCTCACGCATGATCGCAGTCAACGCGACGTCGACCACGGCATCACTGTGGGCGAGTGCCTGCTGCGGGCTTTGCGCGTCAATGCCATAGAGTGACTTCATTAAGGGTGCTAAAGAAAAGAAATGGCTCGCCGATGCGGTGATCAGCATAATCAACTGGGGAAACGGGATATCTTTAATCCAGCCTTCCTCTACCCCTTTTTCGTAGGTTTCATGGAACTGTCCGAGCAAAGGCCGCAACCACTGCTCAACCATCCATTCCAGTCGCGGCGACTCTTGCACGCCCTCGCGCAGTATAAACTGCCCGTATTGAGGGTACTTGGCAACAAACGCCACATAGCTTCTGACCATCTCGATCATATAGCGGCGGCTGTCGCCACTGGGCATCCCTTTGACTTCTGCTGTGAATTCTTCGGACAATCGACTAAACAAGCGGGAAATTGTCGCTTTCCAGAGCGCTTCTTTATTTTTGAAATGATAGTGAATCAACGGCTGTGTAATACCTGCTACCTTAGCGATCTGAGTGGTAGATACCCCTTCAAACCCCCGAATAGCGAACAATGCTTCTGCAGCTGCTAAAATTCTTTCCCGTGCATCGGTTCCCCGATCAACCGAAAATCCCGTCTCATTCGATGCTTCTTCCGGTGTGTTCATAACCAACCACCTATTTATTTATTTTTGTAGTGTTTATATATGGAGAGATCCCCTGCCCCGGAGTCACCGCAATTGGACACGGCGCTCATAACCCCTCATGAAAGATTAAAGAACACAAAAAATGTGCTCCTTCGGATACTATCAGCTTTCCAAAAACTGATTCGAGGAAAGATTTGTAAACTTATTAAACGTAATGTGTATTCACGCAACAAGCGGTATATAACGTATACTGAAACACAGATAAATTTGGACCAAATGGACAAATTCGGCTTATTTCAGGAAAAAAGCAGGTAAAACCCCACAAATTCTATAATCCTATAAGCCACAAAAAACCGCTCCCGGAACAGGCTGTCTTGTACAACATAATGTTAGCTCTCGTGTAAAGCCAAAAACAAAGCCTGATGCGCTAACTGGTCCAGCTTGATTTCCCCATCCGTTTTGTACCAATAATGAGACCAGCTTATGGCCCCCGCCATCAAGCGTCGCAGTACAAACAGGTCTCTCTGGGGGGCGATCAGACCCGCTTGCTGGGCCTCCTTAAGTGTATCCAACCACAACTGCTCGTAATGCGACCGTAATTCAAGGATATGCTCCTGGCTTTCCGGTGTTAGGCAGCGCCACTCATAGATCAACACCGCCATGGCCTCCCCGGTTTCGCCATTTATGGAATTCAATTCTGAACGAATCAGAGCCAATAGCTTATCCCGGGGGCCCGCGGATTTATCTAACCCTTCCCGCATACGCCCCGTATTGAAATGAATCACTTCCTCCATCACGCAACGAAGGATCTCCTCCTTTGACTTAAAGTGGTGAAAGATACTGCCAGACTGTATCCCCACTTCCTGCGCCAGATCCCTCACCGTAGTGCGCTCAAAACCCTTGGTGCGGAAAAGGTGCGCAGCCGCCGCTAACAACCTGCCTCTGGGTGTATCTTCCATGCCGTTTGCCAGTTTTTTCACCTTAGACGCCATTTACACAAACCTTTACTGAACTCGTTACCCACACAAAGCCAGGCAACTTAAATTGACCCGAGGTTGAGCCTTTTAACCCAGCCTGACGCATATTGCCAGTGAAATGCGGAGAACACGGCTCACAGCCCTTTACAAACCAAGCGCTTGCTTGGTATCGTTTGGCCATTGTAGAGCAGGTTTGCGTCCATAATAAACCAGTCAATAATTCTACCTACCCATCATCCGCACGGAACCCCACTCCATGGCTGAAAAAATAATTAAAATCGGTTGCTCCTCCGCCTTTTGGGGCGATACAGAAAGTGCTGCTTTCCAATTAATGCGCCAGGCAGATCTCGATTATCTGGTGTCTGATTATCTGGCGGAGGTCACCATGTCCATCATGGCCGGTGCCCGAATGAAGGATCCCGCAGCCGGCTTTGCCACCGATTTTGTCACCAACGTTATGGGGCCGTTGCTACAAGACATCGCCACCAAAGGGACCAAAGTCATTAGCAACGCCGGAGGCATCAATCCAACAAGTTGCGCGAAGGCACTTGAAACGCTGATCCAGCAGGCGGGTCTGAGTCTGAAGGTGGCCGTAGTCCTGGGTGATGACCTGATGCCATTGCAGCCCGACATCAGGCAACTGGAAATAAAAGAAATCAACAGCGGCAACCCCTTGCCGCCATTTGTTATCAGCATGAACGCCTATCTGGGCGCGCCCGCTATCGTGACCGCACTGCAGCAAGGAGCGGATATTGTTATCACCGGTCGGGTGGTGGATAGCGCACTGGTACTGGCGCCCTTGATTCATGAATTCGGATGGAGTTGGAGCGATTACGACAAGTTGGCCCAGGGAAGCCTGGCAGGTCACATAATAGAATGTGGCGCTCAATGTACCGGTGGTAATTTCACCGACTGGGAAGAGGTGGAAGATTACGACAACATGGGGTTTCCGGTTGTTGAATGCCATGCGGACGGGAGCTTCATAGTGACTAAACCAGACCACACCGGCGGTCTAGTGTCCCCGGCAACGGTAGCTGAGCAATTGGTGTATGAAATCGGCAACCCGAACGCCTATTACCTGCCGGATGTCGTTTGTGACTTTACCCAGGTGCATTTGCAACAGATTGCGCCTCATCGGGTGAACGTGAGTGGCGCAAAAGGACAAGGTCCGACGGATCAATATAAAGTCAGCGCAACCTATCCGGACGGCTTTCGTATTACCGCCTCTTTCTTACTTGGCGGAATGGATGCGGTTAAAAAAGCAGAATGTGTAAGTGGTGCAATTATTAAGAAAGTACAGCGCATGTTTTCTGAAAAAGGCATGGCTGATTTTTCTCAGGTCAACACAGAAATTCTAGGTACAGAAAGCACCTATGGGCGCCACGGAGCAATCTCGCTAAACCGTGAAGTGGTGGTGAAAATTGCTGCAGCACACACCGACAAAAAGGCACTGGTTCTTTTTTCACGGGAAATTGCCCAAGCCGCAACGGGAATGGCACCGGGAATAACCGGGATTGTGGGTGGCCGACCGAAAGTGTCGCCTACAATACGCCTCTATTCTTTTCTTATTAATAAGTCCTTGATTCAACCTGCTGTCGAAATAAACGGCTCAGCTTTTGCCGTGCCAGTAAATCCAGAGAACCATTTCTCAGAAGAAATGCACCCAGCGATTGAAATGACTTCAGGCAAAAGCGCTGCCAAACCCGATCAGGGATTTCAGGTTCCGCTGGTTAAATTAGCCTGGGCCCGAAGTGGCGATAAAGGCAACCATAGCAATATCGGTGTGATCGCGCGCAAGCCGGAATACCTACCCTTCATCAAAGCGGCACTTACCGAATCCACGGTGTCGGATTATATGAGCCATACTTTTGATGAGCAGCCCGGAGAAGTACTTGGCTGGGAATTACCCGGTTTCAATGCTCTGAATTTTCTACTTCTTAACAGTTTAGGCGGTGGTGGTATGAGCAGCCTGCGCATTGATCCACAGGGAAAGGCCTTTGCCCAGCAATTACTGGATTGTCCCATACCCGTCAGTGAAACAATCTACGAATCTGTTTAGGATAATATTATGAACTACAAATCGGTTTTCCGGCCGGATCTCTTTGAAGGACAAACGCACATTGTCACCGGTGGTGGCAGCGGCATCGGTCGTTGCACCGCCCATGAACTTTCCGGGCTGGGCGCAAAGGTCATTATCATAGGACGTAAAGAAGAGAAACTGCAAAAAGTGGCCGCTGAAATCAAAGAAGATGGCGGCCTTTGCGCCATTGCCCCATGTGATATCCGCAACGAAGAATCCGTTAAAGAGGTTATCAAAAGCATAGTCGAACAACACGGAGCGATCCACGGATTAGTCAACAATGCTGGCGGCCAGTTTCCTGCGCCTTTACTAGCAATTAATAAAAAAGGCTGGGATGCCGTTATCGCCACCAATCTCACCGGAGGCTTTCTGGTAGCACGTGAAGTGTTTAATCAATCGATGTGCTCCCACGGTGGCGCCATCGTCAATATCGTCGCAGACATGTGGAGCGGTATGCCGGGAATGGGGCATTCCGGTGCAGCGCGGGCCGGCATGGTCAACTTCACCCAAACCGCTGCCTACGAATGGGGGGGTGCCGGTGTGCGGGTAAATGCAGTCGCTCCGGGTTGGATTACGTCCAGCGGGATGGAAACCTATCCCGAAAGCTTCAAAGCCGTTATAAAACAATTAAAGGCGGCCGTGCCATTAGGTCGACTGGGAAACGAGGCAGAGGTCAGCGCCAGCATTTGTTTTTTACTTTGTCCGGCCGCATCCTTCATCAGCGGAACGACTATTCGAGTAGATGGCGCCGCGTCTCAGGGCAACACAGCTATCTATCCACTTCGTGCACACAGTAAATCAGTACCTTACGACGGCTTTCACCGCGAAGTTGTGCCTGGTTTGTTTCTGGACGAAGGGGAATAAGCCACATGCCAACCTGGGAATCCACTATTGATAAGAACAATGAAAGCTTTCAGCGCAATCGCGCGCACTTACTCGAATTAATCGAATCGTTTCAGAGCATCGAGCAAAAGGCCATCGACGAAGCAGAAAAATCCCGCCCAAAGTTTGAAAAGCGCGGCCGTCTTCTGCCACGGGAACGGATCGAATTGCTGCTAGATCCCGGCTCCGAGTTCCTGGAATTGATGTCCCTGGCAGGATATCAGATGCATGATGATAAAGACGGCAGCAACTCCGGCGGCGGGGTCATTGCGGGAATCGGTTACGTAGCGGGAATCCGTTGCATGATCAGCGCCAATAACAGTGCGATTAAAGGTGGCACCATTTCTCCTGCCGGGCTACACAAATCCCTACGCCTCCATGAGATCATCGCTCAAAATAAATTACCGAGTATTACTCTGTCCGAAAGTGGCGGTGCCAACCTGAATTACGCCGGTGAAATCTTTGTAGAGGGTGCCCGCAGCTTCGCCAATCAAGCGCGCTTGTCCGCTGCCGGAATCCCCCAGATAACGGTAGTCCATGGCAATGCCACCGCCGGCGGTGCCTATCAACCCGGTCTGTCTGACTATATTATTGCTGTGCGCAAACAAACCAAAATGTTCTTAGCCGGACCTCCGCTGCTTAAAGCGGCGACCGGTGAAATCGCTGACGACGAGTCTCTGGGCGGTGCCGAGCTACATGCCTATACAGCAGGCACAGCTGAATACCTGGCAGAGAACGACGCCGATGGCATCCGCATTGCACGGGAAGTAATGGCTAAAATTCCGTGGAATGAGTTTCTTCCGCAGCGCAATGCAAAGGCCTATAAACAGCCACGCTTTGATGCCGAGGAACTACTGGGGTTGGTACCGGCTGACCCCAAACAACCCTATGATTGTCGCGAAATTATCGCGCGCATTGCGGATGGTTCAGATCTATTGGACTTCAAGTACGATTACGACACACAAACCATCTGTTGCTGGATTGACCTTAAAGGTCATACCTTGGGCGTCATTGGTAACAACGGCCCCATCACCACCGCCGGTGCAACCAAAGCAGCGCAATTTATCCAGCTCTGTGATCAGAAAAATACGCCTTTGCTTTTCTTGCACAACACAACCGGCTTTATGGTGGGAACGGAGTCAGAGCAAAATGGAATCATCAAGCACGGTTCTAAAATGATTCAAGCGGTGGCGAACACCCGTGTCGCAAAGTTTTCCATTGTGGTTGGCGGTTCTTATGGTGCAGGCAACTACGCCATGTGTGGACGCGGATTAGACCCGCACTTTATTTTCGCCTGGCCTAATAATAAAACCGCCGTTATGGGCGGCGCTCAGGCTGGAAAAGTATTGCGCATTGTTACGGAACAAAAGCAACGCAGTTTAGGCCTGGAACCGGATGTGAACGTGTTGGACATGATAGAACAGTCGACGACTATCAATTTGGAAAAGCAATCCACCGCACTCTATGGTACCGCACATTTATGGGACGACGGCATTATCGATCCGCGGCAAACCCGTAATTTGCTGGGGTTTCTGTTAGACACACACAAAGAAGCGATAATGCGGCCATTGCACAGCAACTCTTTCGGTGTGGCACGACTGTAATACGGCCTGCACTAACAATCCGAACGACTCAAACAAAGACAACAAAAACTGCAATACCGATTACCGAGGACTAGACCATGTTGTTTACCCAAGAACACGAAGAGTTACGCCGCACTGTCCAAAGCGTAGTTAAAAAAGAAATTAATCCTAATATTGAACAATGGGAAGCAGCTCCCCCCTTTCCTGCCCACACACTCTTCAAAAAGCTGGGCGACCTCGGTTTACTCGGCATCAGCAAGCCCCTTCAATACGGCGGCATGGGGCTGGATTATTCCTATAACCTGGTTGCGGCCGAAGAGTTCGGACGAGCAGAATGCGGCGGTGTACCTTTAGCCATCGGCGTACAAACAGATATGGCAACACCCGCACTTGCGCGCTTTGGTACGGAAGCACTTTGCAAAGAATTTCTGGTACCGGCCATTCAAGGTGAGATGGTAGCCTCCATTGCTGTAAGCGAGCCTGGAGCCGGCTCCGATGTGGCCAATATAAAAACCCGCGCCAAGCCGGAGGGTGATGATTACGTTATTAATGGCAGTAAAATGTGGATTACAAATTCAACCCAGGCAGACTGGTATTGCCTTCTGGCCAACACTAGCGACGAAGCCAAACACAAAAATAAATCGCTGATTCTGGTGCCCCGCGATGCCAGTGGCATTTCTCTGTCCGCCCCACTGAATAAGCTCGGCATGCGCTCGTCGGATACCGCCGAGGTGTTTTTCGAAAATGTCCGAGTACCCCGTCGCTATCTAATCGGAGCGGAGGGCCAGGGATTCATGATTCAAATGATGCAATTTCAGGAAGAACGTATGTGGGGCGCAGCAAATGCCATTGGGGGTTTGCAATCGGTAATCAACGCTACTATCGAATACACCAAAGAACGGGAAGCCTTTGGGCAAAAAATTATCGACAACCAAGTCGTTCATTATCGTCTTGCGGAACTTCAAACTGAACTGGAGTCTCTGCGCGCACTTGTGTACAGCACCTGCGAGCAGTACATCAACGGCGGAAATCCCCAACAATTATTGCAGCTGGCTTCCATGTGCAAACTGAAAGCTGGCCGTCTGGCCCGAGAAATCACAGACAGTTGCTTACAATACTGGGGTGGGATGGGATTCATGTGGGACAACCTCGTTACCCGTTCCTACCGTGACAGCCGTCTCGCCTCCATCGGTGGTGGTGCCGACGAGATAATGCTCGGCATCATCTGTAAAACCATGGATATTTTACCGGGCAAGAAATAAGGGCACTGCAATGACGTACCAGACATTATTGGTTGAACAACACGACATTGCACTTTATGTCACGCTGAACCGACCACACTGCCGCAATGCCATGAGCCTGACCATGGTTGAAGAACTGGCACAGATCTTCCATGAACTGGAACACAATCAGAACATCCGCGCACTGGTATTAAAAGGCAGTGAGGGTCATTTCTGTGCTGGCGGTGATATAAAAGATATGGCCAATGCCCGCGGGCGGGCACTACAGACGCAGTCTTCGCCTGAACAGGAAGAAAACACCAATCCTTTCTTTGAACTTAACCGAGCATTCGGGCGCATGATCACTCAAACCGACCATCTACCTCAAGTGGTCGTGACCGTTCTGGAAGGTGCTGTATTGGGCGGAGGCTTCGGTTTGGCGTGCGTTTCAGATGTCGCCATTGCTTGTGCAAGCGCCCAGTTCGGTCTACCAGAAACCGGGTTAGGCGTGATACCGGCTCAGATAGCCCCGTTCGTGGTCAAACGCATTGGATTAACTCAGGCTCGACGCATCGCATTGTTAGGTGAACGCTTTGATGGCACAGAGGCCGTTAAGCTAGGTATCGCCCACTACCTGTGCAACAACACTCAACAATTGGATGAACAGCTAACGCGGGTGCTTAGTAAAATCAAGCGCTGCGCACCCGGCGCCAACCGCGTGACCAAATCTTTACTGCATCAAGTGGGATCGGCCGAGATGGAAGCACTCCTCGATCAGGCTGCCCAGCAGTTTGCTGAAGCGGTGCAAAGCAGCGAAGGCAGTGAAGGCACCATGGCATTTGTTCAGAAACGAGTTCCGGAATGGGCTCAATAGTTTGCGGAACCCGATTACATGACTTTATTTAAAAAAATATTAATCGCGAATCGCGGCGAAATAGCTGTTCGCATAATTAAAACGGCAACAGCGATGGGTTACTCCACCGTTGCTGTTTACAGTGAGGCAGACCAGGATGCGCTGCACGTGCAGCTGGCCGATCAATCAGTGCTTATCGGCCCCGCCCCGGTTGCAGAATCCTATCTCAATGCAGAGTCTATCATTGCAGCGGCTAAGAGCAGCGGTGCCGATGCGATCCACCCCGGCTACGGCTTCCTATCGGAAAACAGCGCTTTCGCCAGGCTGTGCCTGGATAACCAGATTATTTTTATCGGACCGTCCGCTCACGCCATCGAATTGATGGGATCAAAACGTCAATCCAAAATTGCAGTACAGAATGCCAATGTGCCCACCGTGCCGGGATACGACGGGGAAAATCAGTCCATTGCAGCCCTGACCCGGGAAGCCAAACGCATTGGCACGCCATTGATGATTAAAGCCTCTGCCGGTGGTGGTGGCCGGGGAATGCGGCTGGTAACCGATCTGTCGACGTTATCCGAGCATCTGTCTTCTGCCGCTTCAGAGGCAGAAAATGCGTTCGGCAGTGGTGAGCTGATTCTGGAAAAAGCCCTTATCAAGCCCCGCCACATTGAAATACAGATTTTTGCCGATCAGCAGGGCAATGTTATTTCGTTAGGCGAACGTGATTGCTCGGTGCAACGACGACACCAAAAAGTAGTGGAAGAAGCACCCTCACCTGCCGTTAACCCAACATTACGAAAAGCAATGGGCGAAGCGGCTATACAAGTAGCAACCCTTTGCGACTACACCGGAGCCGGAACGGTTGAGTTTCTGCTAGACCAAAGCGGAGATTTCTTTTTTCTGGAAATGAATACCCGCCTTCAAGTGGAGCACCCGGTTACCGAACAGGTGACCGGAATCGATCTGGTAGAATGGCAATTGCGCATTGCAGCCGGTGAACCATTACCGTTAACTCAAGATCAAATTCAAATAAAAGGGCATGCGATTGAAGTCCGTTTATACGCCGAAGATCCTTGCAATGATTATTTACCACAAACCGGGCCGATTCATTTGTGGCAGATTCCAGATGATGACAATGTGCGTGTCGATAGCGGAATCCTCCAGGGTACGCAGATTAGTCCCTTCTACGATCCCATGCTGGCAAAAATAATCGCCTTCAGCAATGACCGTCAGGGGGCGATTCGAAAACTGGATCGCGCGCTAAGCCACACCTGCCTGCTTGGAACCAAAACCAATAAATATTTTCTACGGGATATTATTAACCATCCGGAATTTCGATCCGGACAGGTTACCACTGATTTCATTGCCCGAAATCAGACACAGCTATTGGCAACAAACGTCCTATCCGACAACGAAGCAGATTCGTTTGCTCACGCGCTCGCGGTCGCGCTTTGGGTTTACTCACACACCCCGCAACCCTGCCGGCATCAAGATCGACTGAGCGGAAGAATGGGATCCATCGTTTTCCTCAGACATAATAATCGCGATAAAAACAAAACAGTTGTTCGCTGTCGTGTACATTATTTATCGGCTCAATGTTTACGGGTAAACGTCAATGACATGAGTTTTGATCTGAATATCAAAATATTAGGCGATCGATTCCATGTCCTGCATGATACAAACACCCACTCCGGAACTTTATTTATACAAGAACGTTCGCTGTTTTTTGATACCGGTGAACAAAGTTATCACTTTATTAACGCAACCCATGAGCTGCCGCATAAATCCGAGGCAGAAGGCAACGGCAGGATACTGTCTCCAATGGACGGAAACCTGATGTCGGTTCAAGTGTCACCCGGCGACAGCGTCAGCAAAGGTGATACCGTCGCGGTAGTTGAAGCGATGAAAATGGAGCACCAACTTAAAGCAGATGTCGACGGAATCGTCGAAACTGTTTCCGCCCAAGCGGGCGACCAGCTCAAAACCAGGCAGCTTATCTTATTGATTAAGCGAGAAATTAACCAAAACCAAACATAATTCAACAATAATTAGTTATTTATCAGGTGACCATGACAAAGCATCTGCATTTCGGAGGCAAAGGCTTGAACAGGACAGCTCATGAGGTTATCGTACGGCAACACAGAGCGCACCGTGGATGCAGCGTCATTACCCGATAAGAATAAAGCTATTATGTGTTGCACATCTTTCTTTCCAGGGACACTTAGAAATAACAATCCACAGTGAGAAGAAATCTCTGGGTGTTTTCTTGCACTATTTTTTAGGACGTAATAATAATTAGATTGCCATCTGGGGGTAACATGACAAGCAGTACGACTGATGTGATTACCTGGGGCATGATGCTTAAAAAAGCTCCGCTGATAATGCGGAACCTGCCCCGGATAATAAAAGGATTTAGGATCAGCAATATTAGCGACCACAAACAACCCTGTGGTCTTGGATGGACTTTCGAACAAGCGGTAAAACGCAACCCGAGAGGGACCGCTATCTTCTATGAGAATGTGCGTTTCAGTTATGACGAGTTCAACCAGTGGGGCAATCGAATTGCACACTACCTGATGAGTCAGGGCATAAAAAAAGGCGATGTTGTCGGTGTCTTTATTGAAAACCGGCCGGAGCTACTGGCCACGGTGCTGGGTGTCGCCAAAATCGGTGCTACCTGCGCTATGCTCAACACTTCTCAGACCAGTAAAGTACTTATTCACAGTTTCAATCTGGTCAAGCCCAAAGCAGCAATTGTCGGCGGCGAACTCACCGATGCTTTCGATGAAGTACGCGAAGACTTAACCGTCGGAGCAGATCAAGTCTATTTTCTGGCAGATCAGGACACCACAAAAGACCCGGGCGTAGCGCCGGAGGGCTATATTAACCTGGCCACCGAATCCGCAATCAGTCCCTCGCACAACCCGGATACCACCAACCGGATTTATATCGCGGATCCTTGCTTTTATATATACACGTCCGGCACTACCGGCTTGCCAAAAGCAGGCATATTCAGGCATGGCCGATGGATGAAATCCTATGGCGGCTTTGGGGTCATGGCCATGCGCCTCACGCCAAAAGACGTAATGTATTCCACTCTGCCACTCTACCATGCCACCGGTTTATGTGTTTGCTGGGGCTCAGCCATCGCGGGCGCGTCGGGCTTCGCTATCCGGCGTAAATTCAGCGCCTCTAACTTTTGGCGTGATGTTCGAAAATACAACGCTACCGCCATCGGTTATGTGGGCGAACTGTGTCGTTACCTTTTGGATCAACCCGAGCGTTCCGATGATGCCAACAACCCTGTGCGAAAAATGATTGGCAACGGGCTGCGCCCGAATGTATGGATGCCATTCAAAAATCGCTTCGCCATTGAAGACATCGTGGAACTCTATGCTGCGTCTGACGGTAATATCGGCTTTACTAACTTCTTTAATTTTGACAACACCGTGGGCTTCTCTCCCATGGACTGGGCACTGGTGGAATACGACAAAGAAAAAGAAGAACCGGTACGTGGCCCGGATGGCTTTATGATTAAGGCGGAAAAAGGCGGGCAAGGTTTGCTGATTGCCGAAATCAGTGACAAAGCCCCTTTGGATGGCTATACCGACCCGACCAAAACCTCCAAAGTCATACTCACCGATGTTTTTGAAAAAGGTGACCGCTGGTTTGATACCGGCGATATGCTGCGCGATATCGGTTTCGGCCATGCACAATTTGTGGATCGTCTGGGTGACACCTTTCGCTGGAAAGGAGAAAACGTTTCCACAACGGAAGTTGAAAACATCGTTTCCAATTACCCTCAAATTTCCGAAGCCGTCGTATATGGCGTAGAGATTCCGAATACCAATGGCCGCGCGGGTATGGCATCGATTACCCCCGCTGTGCCGCTGGAGGAATTGGATTTCAAAGACCTGCAAAAATTCCTTACCGCACAATTGCCTGCCTATGCCGTACCACTGTTCTTGCGTATTAAGCAACAAATGGAAACCACAGGAACCTTCAAATACCAAAAATCCCATTTGAAAGAACAAGCATATGACCCTTCCAAGACCAATGGCGAGCAAACTTATGCACTGTTACCCGGAAGTGAAGAATACGTAGAAATAACGCCGGAAATTCTAAGTGAAATTAACGGCGGTAAACTTCGTTATTGATTCATGTTCTTGCATACAATTCACTCAAACAAAAAAGGCCAGCGCTAAAAACTGGCCTTTTTGCTTAGGTTTGCTATAAAAAGTAATTACCCTTTGACTAAAAATTAAATCCTAAGATATGTATAACCAGGACGTTGACGCCCGCAAGGGAATAACCCAGCTTGCTCTTGAAGGGTTTTTCAGATTGGCAAAACGGTGGCACCTGTCACGAACGGAAGCAATGACACTGCTGGGATTAGCCGCCACTTCCACCTACGCCAATTGGAAAAACGGAAAATCCGGCGCAATCCCCAGGGATACGCTAGAGCGGATTACCTACCTGCTCAATATTGATGAGCAACTGCAACAAAACCAGATTAGTGACACAGCAATCAATCAATGGCTGCGACATACTGCCTTGAACGGGGGCCAATACACCCCCCTTGAGCAGATGTTGAAAGGCAATGTCATTGATATCTACTCTGTGCACCAACAACTTGTCCTGCACAGGGAACAACCAGTCATGGAAAGTCATATTCCCTGAAATTGTCTTTACCAAACAATTTGGTCACTTCACTGAACGGCATCCGGTTTTTGCATTGCAAGGGTTACGGGAATTTGGTGTAGTGCGTGTCCGTGAACAATCAGTCAGTCGGAGACACCACTATGTTAAAAACCGCCGTTACAGAAATGCTGGGAATAGAACACCCGATCGTCCAGGGTGGCATGATGCACGTAGGACGCGCAGAATTGGCCGCGGCCGTATCCAATGCAGGCGGTTTGGGAATTCTAACCGCCCTTACTCAGCCCACTCCCGAAGACCTGGTGAAAGAAATTGCCCGCTGCCGTGAAATGACCGACAAACCCTTCGGTGTCAATATAACGCTGCTGCCGACCATCAAGCCAGTGCCTTACGATGAGTACGCACAAGCTGCTATCGACGGCGGAGTTAAGATCATTGAAACAGCAGGCCGCAGCCCGGAACCGTTTATGGGTGCTTTTAAGGCCGCTGGCATCAAGGTTATTCATAAGTGCACGTCTGTCAGGCATGCACTCAAAGCAGAAAAAATCGGTTGCGATATGGTCTCCATCGACGGTTTTGAATGTGCCGGCCATCCAGGGGAAGACGACATCCCTGGCTTACTTCTGATCCCTTGCGCTGCGAATGTATTGAAAATACCCATGCTCGCTTCCGGTGGGTTCGGCGATGGTCGAGGTCTGGCAGCAGCTCTAGCCCTGGGTGCAGACGGTATCAATATGGGCACCCGGTTCCTTGCCACCAAAGAAGCCCCCGTTCACGACAACATCAAGAAACAGATGGTAGACGCATCGGAACTGGATACTACGCTGATCTTCCGCACCCTGCGCAACACCGCCCGCGTCTTCAAAAACAGCATTGCACAACAAGTCGTTGAAATCGAAGCCAAGCCCGGTGAGACCAATTTTGAAGACCTGGCCCCCCTGGTTGCCGGTGTCAAAGGCCGCGAAGTATTGGATAAGGGCGACATGGAATACGGTATCTGGACCGCTGGCATGGTTGTCGGACTGATCCACGACATTCCGGATTGCGATACTCTGGTTAAACGCATCGTCGCGGATGCCCAGGAGATTATATCCGCTCGTCTGAGTGGTATGATGCTGCAAAGCTAATCGCAATAATGCCGGGCTGGAAAGCAGCCCACTTTACGAATAAGGGACGCTAACAAATGAGCGTCCCTTATTTCTTTCCAAAGTCGGGATTAATACCAATAATCAGGCTTGTACGGGATGAGCATACAAAATGGATTCTGAGAACTCGAAGAACCCAATCATTTCTTTATCGCTCATTGAAGGAATCACTTTCTTAACCACCGTCTGAGCTGCGCCACGAACCCCGTCGGTAGCGACCGAAGTGACTTTCCCCATTACCCTACCCAGGTTCATCATCCCCAGCGGTTTGTGCATATAGGAATCGAGCGCAATATCCACCAGCTCGCACAGAGCCTCCGAGTATTGTTTTGAGATGGTACTGGCGCCGTTGGCCTTCCCCTGTTCCACCGCGGCACCCAGGCGATAACGTAGCTCGTCGTCGATCGCCACCGCCACATAAATCGGATAACGTTTACTTTCGCGCAACGGCAGTAACAATCCATTTATGTGATCTGCCAGCTTCTTGCGATCATTTGCATCAAGCTTTTTTATCACCTGCTTCAACGTCACATTAATGGTTTTTCTCATGGCAGATACACCACCATTCACCACTTTACGTCCCATATTATTCATCTTGACCTGATCGACCGGGGTCACAAAATATTGGTTCAGGCATTCATCTGCAAACTGACTGACCAATTCAAATAGTTTTTCACGTTGCACTTTATCGTTGCTGCTGGATAACGAAGCACGAAAATCGTTATTCATTTGATACAGGGTTTCTGAAGCTCCAAAACCTAAATACCAGCTTACTTCGCTCATCTATGTTCCTCCAATCTATCGCGCTTATTTTAATCACACTTTCATCGCCCCCCCATGGCTGCAGAGACCTACTCAAGTAACTTTAGGATCAATGTAATTCCGGCAGAACAAACTCCGTTGCACAGCCAGCGATTTTACCAAACCTATTTCGATTCGCTATTTGAACAATCTATTCGTCAATATTCCAGTCATCAATATGTCAATTATTAGAAAAACTGCTATAAA
>NZ_VRKW01000015.1 GCF_009746715.1 Ketobacter sp. MCCC 1A13808 | reverse complement strand
GTTTTAATGCCTTTGGCCGCTTCGCGTGCCAGGGCTTCTAGGGTGTCTTTGTTCATAACTGCTTATCCTTGCCATCTCTGACGTTGATGATAAGCAGTTACACAGATTTATCTACAGTCTCCCTCGTTGGCCAGGTGTTCATCCAACTCGGCCTTCACGCAGGGCTTTGAGGGCGGCTTCCATATCGAATGTTGGTTTGGTCATAGGTCATCTCTTTTGGTCTAATGATAAAGAAATGACACAGAATTCTGAACACTAACGCATTGACATCTGCCCAGCAAGCTTATGAGGGCAGCACGGTAGTCGGGCATGCATTTTCGAAGATCCCAAGCCCGCACTGCGGGCTTTTCTTTATCCGATATTTATTCCCCTTAGCCGCAGCCTGTCGCTGCAATGACTGCTTGGCCTGATGCTTGAGTATCAATCCTTCCAATACACCTTGGACCAGCAGCTTGTCTTCTTCATCAAACTGACAGATCGCCTCAAATTGCAGCCTTATTGGGTGCTGACATTCTCACAATGCTGAATCTGGTGATATGTACCTCTAGCTTCTCAGCTAAAACCTTTTGAGTCAGTTTGCGTTCTTTACGCAGCCTACTAAACGTTCCGGGAGATCCACAGCGATAAATCACTCCTGTAAATTTGCTGTATGCAATATAGCGTATGTGCGGGTGTAAATTAGGCCATCGATATACATTGGATTTGCTTTGCGGTTGCAAATCGCATGAGCAGATATCTTATCGCGTTGGTCATTGCGTTGTATTTTCGCTTGAACTTTTTCGGGTTGATTAAATCAAAAAAGCGTGACTATAGTACGTGGGTTCTATGTCGTAATAAGTCCGATTCACTGGAAGGAAATAAGGAGCAATAAATGGATTTGATCAGAATTATAATTGCCATTCTATTACCACCCTTAGGCGTGTTTTTGCAAGTCGGTTTCGGAGGTGCCTTCTGGTTGAATATTTTATTGACTCTGTTGGGTTATATTCCCGGTATCGTCCATGCAGTTTGGATCATTGCTAAACGCTGAATTAGGTGTCCATTCCAAAGGGGAACCGCAGTTGTAGGCGCGGTCGATGGGACGCCAAGTCTATGAGCGGTAACAAGTTTTTCCCCTGCACCGATTACCTCTAAACCACCTTACTTCCAAGGAATAATAATCACTCCAAAATCAGGTACAGTATTTGGGGTGATTATTATATTCTGTGGTGTCATATAGGTATGTTAATGATTCTGCATGAGGCTAAGGGATATGAGTTATTTCAATACTGGCGTGTTTTTGCTGCTGGCTTGTGCCACTGCTTCCAGTGGTGCGCATGCCGCCATGCGTTGCGATCGTAAATTGGTGGATATCGGTGCATCCGCTTATGAAGTCACGAGTAGGTGCGGTAACCCTGTATATCAGGAGGTCATCAGGGAAGAAGTAATCGGAGTTAAAAATAGCCGGTTGCAGGCGTCCAGTGAAGTTAACCCCAGGGGTGTCACTGTTGATTTACAAGAAATTGAACCGGTCTATAGAGACATTGAGCGTTGGACCTATGATCAGGGTTCCGGACAATTTCTTCGGGAAGTGGATTTCTATAACGGTAAAGTGATCGAAATCCGAACCAAAGACCGGGGACGTTAACTGACTGCAACAATATCGTAGACTTTTAAATCTGAGCCGATAGCAACCGCAATAGAATCCCCTTCGAAGCTACCCAAGAGTTTTTGGCCTAACGGAGAACTGATAGAGACCATGGAGATGTTTTTGCCTTCTATGGATACCGTTAGTCCTCCGGCCACAGGACCCAATAGCACGATTTTTTCGACCTGGTTCTGATCTTCGATCACTACCAATGCCCCCTGAATAATCGAAGATGACGCGTCCAGGTTTGGTAAGTTCAGGTTGTTCAATGATAGAAGATCAGATTGATATTGTAAGACACGCTGTGATTGGCCATGGGCAAGATAGGCGGATTCCAGGCCAAATGTGTCGTATTTATTTTCGGCAGTGCTTTCAGTATGAGTGGCCGTAGCATGTGCATCTTCCGCTGCTTTTACAGCATCGTTATACACGTTGGTCATTTCATTCAGAAAGGATTGATAGATCTGAGCCTTATCCACTAATGGTCGCCTGAATTTTAAAACAAGGGTTAAACAAGGCTCAGATTATAGCGTTGAAAATAAAACCCGTTAAGTCTTAGATGATCTTCAGGATTTAGCGGGCAGGGCTGTTACATTGGATTCCTGATTGTCGGACTCGTCACTGATTTCGAGAAGGGCTTCTGGTTTTCCTTTGCAGGCGCTCATTACGGAATCTTTGTTTTTAGCTAACAGCAAGCCGATATTTTCGGCCTCGGCTTCACTGATACCAGTGCTTTGAGTCTTTAGGAATTCTGTAAAATGTTCTGCCAATTCAAGCATTTTATCGTAGGCGTCAGCCTCTTTTTTATCTGTAAACATACTGCCATCCCGATCGCATTTCCACATTACCACTACAGCCATAAATCACCTCGAACCTTTTATCTTGAGCGGAATTAAATCCGGCATTTAAACCGGTCGAGCCCGCCTCTGAATCCTAGTAACAAGACTCGGGGGGCCATTAGCACTACCGGAACTGTATATAAATACAGATTTAATGGCAAGGGAATATTAGTAAGGGTCTTGATTATGCGTTATCAAGAACGCCTTCCTGCTCCCCGGGGAGTGGATGCTCCTGTTTTATTTTAGATGGCTTATTGTAGCCGGCTGGCGCTAGCCAAAGGTAAACGGACGGCAAAATGAACAGAGTGAACAGGGTGCCGATAGCCATGCCCGCTACCAATATAATACCAATGCTATTGCGCGCTTCAGCACCGGCCCCGGTGACCAAAACCAGTGGAAAATGTCCCAGCACGGTGGCTGCTGTGGTCATGAGTACCGGGCGTAATCGCAGGGATGCTGCCGCGCGGATAGCCTCAATTTTATTCATGCCGGCGATCTGCTGTTCATGGGCAAACTCGGTAATCAATATTCCGTTTTTGGCAATCAGCCCCACCAGGGTTATAAAGCCGATTTGTGCATAGATGTTTACCGTTGTCAGGCTCAGAAAACTAAACAGCATCGCACCGGATAAAGCGAGCGGAACGGATCCCAGCAAGACAACCAGGGGCAGCCGGAAATTATTGAACTGGATGGACAGAGCGAGATACACAACAATTATGGCTATGACCAGCACGGACAACATGCTGTTGCCTTCTTTCCTGAGTTGTCTGGACACACCGGCGTAATCCACGGAGTAGCTGGTCGGAAGCAAGTCTTTTGCCGCCAGCTCCAGCGTTTCAAGTGCCTGGCCGTTGGTAGTGCCTGGCAGCACACCGCCGTAGACGCGAAAGGATTTCTGTTGGTTAAACGTGCCCAACTCTCTGGGGCTGACCCTGGATTCCAGCTCGGCTATTGCTCGCAGTGGTATTAATTCCCCATTCGGAGTGCGGATGGAAAGATCCAGCAACGCTGACGGAGTGTTGCGGGACTGATTTTCAACCATGGGAATAACCCGGTAAGCTTTACCATTGGCATTAAATCGGTTGGCATCCATTTCGGCCAGGAATGATGAAAGTTGTGCGCTGACATAATTAACATCCATCCCCAAATCAGCAATGCGATCGTGGTTGAAGCTGATCTGAGTTTGCGGCAAATTTACTTTCAGGTCGGTGTCCACGAACATGAATTTACCACTTTGATAGGCCGCATTTACCAGTTGTTTGGCAAAGCTTTCCATCGTCTGGTAGTCATCCGGGGATTGCACCACCATCTCAACATCAAATTGTCCGGCGGTTGGCAGGCTTGGAAACAGTATGGGGAAAACTCTCACACCGGTGATCGCAGATAGCTGTCCATAAACCGAGGGTAGGAGTTCTTGTACTGATTGTTCGCGCTGGTCAAAATCAACAAATTCAATGCCACCGAATCCACCATTGGGTGAAATAATCTGCCATACCATATTCAATCCTGGCGTGGTTTTCTCTATCAAGTCAATCACGTCGTGCATATAGTCGTCGGTGTATTCCACCGATGCTTGTGGCGGAGATTCGATGATGATGTTAATGCTGTTCTGGTCTTCAATCGGTGCCAGCTCCTTGCCGGAAAACAGATAGAACGGTACCACAAGCAGTGAGATAAACAGAGCGAACACCAATATCTGGTTGCGCCAGGCGAAGCTTTTTACCAGCAGTGTTTCGTAGCGGCTTTTAAGCGCATCAAACCAGCCGTTAACACGTTGGGTCATTTTACTTTCTCGACCGTAATCTGCGCATACCCAGGCGCTCATAATAGGAGAAAGTGTGATAGCCACGATACCAGAAATAATTACTGCAATGGCCAGCGTAAACGCGAATTCTTTAAAAAGGCTGCCAGTAAACCCGGAAACGAAACCGATGGGGGTATACACGGCTGCAAGAGTAAACGTCATAGCGATAATGGGGGAGAGCAGTTCTCTTGAGCTCACCAATGCTGCATCGAACCGGGTGCGTCCTTCTCGCAGGTGCCGGGCGACGTTTTCAACCACGACTATGGCGTCGTCTACTACCAGGCCCACCGATAAGACAACGGCCAGAATGGTTAGCAAGTTGAGTCCGAAACCCATCAGATAGATTACGGCGATGCTACCCAGAATGGACACCGGTATGGCGACCAGTGGAACCAGGGCGGTCCTGAATGAGCCCATTAGCAGCAACACAACCAAACCGACTAATAAAATGGTTTCAAACAGCGTGGTAAAAATTTCTTTTAACGACTCTCTCATGTAGATAGTGCCGTCGTATCCGGTGTGGATGGATAGCCCTTTTGGAAGTGTCTCGTTGATCGCGGCTAGTCGTTTATAGACTTCATCTCCGATGGCGATTTCGTTGGCACCCGGCAACGGCCAGATCGAAATATAGAGTGTGGTTTTCTGGTTGTAACGTGCCGCGATGGTACCCCGGGTTTCCCCCATTTCGATACGCGCGACGTCGCCAAGCCGGATCACCACGCCGTCTTTATTGGAGATCACAAGCTGCTGAAAGTCCTCTACGGTTGCGAGGGTTGCATTACTCAATAAATTGATTTGTTGACGGCTGTTTTCGGTTTTGCCCATGGTGGCAATCACATTATTCGAGCGGATGGCATTGATGATCTCATCGGCACCGATATTCAGTGCCGCGATCTTATCCGGATCAATCCAAACCCGCATGGCCGGTGAGCGCCCCCCTTCCAGGCCGACCCTTTGTACGCCTTTAATAGAGGCGAATTGAGGGTTCACTTGCCGTTCCATATAATCAGTCAATTCTGAACGGGACCATTCTTCGCCCCGAACATCCATATAGAAGAGCGCTGCAGGTCGGTCGGCGCGGACGACTTCTACCGCGGGGTCTTCGGCGCCATCCGGCAATTCGTAGCTGATTTGCGCAAGCCGGGCCGACAGCTCTGCCAACGCGCGAGTACTGTCTTCATTCAATTCGAGCCACGCTGTCACTTCACTGAGGCCGGCGCTGGTGCTGCTTTCGACATAATCCACCCCCGGTATTGTCATAGCAGCCCGTTCAATCGGCTCAGTGATAAATCCTTGAACCACTTCGGCGGATGAACCCGGATAGGAGGTCGTGATAACCAGTGAAGAGCTTTCAATTTGGGGAAATTGAAGTACTGGTATTTTCATCGCTGCGTAACCGCCAGCCAGTAATAATATAACGGATATAACAATCGCCAGAACCGGTCGTTTTACGAAAATATCCATTACAAGCTATCCTGCTCAATAGCTGGTGGCTGGCTATCAGAGGCCACACCGCTGGTTATTTCCTGCCTTTTGCGGCTGAAAACCAATAACCCCTCGTGTAACTTAAACGCACCGGCAGCCGCTATAAGATCACCTGCTTTTACACCAGATTCAATGACCGCTTTTTCATTCTCTATTGCTTTCACTTTTACTTGCCTGCGATTAGCCCGAAAGCCTTTGTTTTCCTTATCCTCTACTAATAGGAAAACGAATTGTCCCAGCGGATCTTGTTGAATCGAAACCGAAGGTATCTCCAACAAGGCTTCTTCGTCGTCTACCGGGACCTTCACATTCACCATAGTGTTTGCGGTTAGTTGATTGTCGGCGTTCGGCACTTTTGCGCGATACGTCCGGCTGCGGTTGATCGATTCGATGATCGTGTTTTCAGCGAACACGGTTGCAGTACCCTGAATCCGGCTATTGGCGTGGCCGATGGTAGTAATTTCCAATTCCGTTCCCGGTAATAACCGGCGATAAAATTGAGGGACTTTAAAATCAACCCAAATAAAATCCTTGTCGCTGATCAAGGTTGTGATGAAGGTGTTGTCCATCAAAAACTGACCCACCTCGAAATCGTGCAGTCCGGCTTTACCATCGAATGGGGAGCGTAAGGTTTTTTTCTCAATGGTTCGTTTTAGGGCTTCCATCTCCGCGACTGAGGTTGAGAGGTCTGCTTTGGCGCGGTCAAGCTGATCTTTGCTAGCGGCTTTGGAACGGAACAGGTCTTCGGATCGCTTGTAAACGGATTGGGCTAATTCAGCACGAGCCTCGGCGGCTTCAAGATTGGCGGTTTCTACTGATGTATCCAATTGCAGCAGCACTTGTCCTTTAGCGATCGTAGCCCCTGACTGAAAATTCACTTCTGCGATTTCACCCGCCAATTCGTTACGCAGATCCAGCCGTTGAGGCGCGACCATTTCGCCAATGACGCGAATAGTGGGTGTGAAATTTACGGTTTGCACAACCGCTTCTTCCACCGATTCCGAGTGCTCAGGGAACGATTCCCCGAACGCGATCGCTGCGCGAATTTCTGTTACTTTAAAATAAGCCAAAGCTGCAAACACTATAATGCAGCTCAGCAACGTTATGCCCCATTTACGCAAATTCATAATATTGCTCCCTGCTTGCAGGTTTAAGTTGTGTTTTATCGAAGTCCGCTTTGTTGTAATTGCCCACAGGTGTATTCAATAAGCTCTGAGGTTAGCGGTGATTTCCATTGATAGGTATTTAACAGGCGTTTCAAGGTCTGAATGATTGTGGCGTCACTTTCGTATCGGACCGGCGGTGGTATTCCTTGGTCCAGGATATTGCGTGACCCGCGCTGCATAGCAACCTGGGTATGTCCGACGCAAAGTGACCAGCTACTGGTTACTATTTCGTTCACCAGATTGGCTTTCTCATCCTGAGCCACCAATAACTCACTGCTTTCACATGCATGGAGCAAAAGCTGGGTAAACACGTCCTCCACCTCGATGTTAATTTCCATAAATTTTTCAAGCCAGCGGCGGGAGGCGCGCTTCAGAATTGATTCATTGCCTAGCAAGGTTTCCAGCTGAGGACCGAAACCAATGTCAGAAACCAGGCTGTGATCCATCAATTGCACGGCAACTATCTTGGCAACCGGTGGCAGCGGTAGCTCGAATATCTGATGCACCAGATTCTTGAAATGGACTTTCGACCTATAGCCGAGAGCGACCAAAACGTCTTCTTTACTTTGAATGTGTTTGTAGATGGACCCCATTGATAGGCCCGCTTCTTTGGAGATAGCGGACATGGTGAAATCAAGCAGGGAAGAGCTTTGAATGCACTTGGCTGCGCTATCCAGGATCAGGTCTTCCTGAGCCTGGTCTGAATATTTCGGCATCGGCGGCATGATTCGGTGAACTCAATTCGAATAAGGTTCGAATCGTATTCGCATGAGGTCTCAAAGTAAAGTGAATAATTGATGGAGCACGCCTTTGGTCGGCGCTGCGGGTTGCAGGAATTGACCAATGCCCAGTTGGTGATTGACTCACCGCGCTGGAAGCGCTCGAGCAGCCATTAATCCCGTTCTAATGTATGAAATTACATATATACGGATATTCATATATATGTAACAGTCGCTTGCTAATTTTGAGCCTCGACGTTGAACCATAATTCTTTTTCTTTACTAATTGGCTTCCAAAGGAATGAGCATGAAACTTTCGCTGAAAATAATAATACGTTTAGGTTTCATCTTGGCTTTACCCGTGTTTTCTGGCTGCGACTCCAATGAAAACGTGATCGAAACCCCAACTGCCACCGATCAACGCACGGAATTGAGCGTGGCAGGATCGACCTTTGCAAGCCCGTTTTTCAATAGGGTACTGGAGGCTTGGGGTCAAAAAAATCCGAATTTGAAGCCAGTCTACCGCTCCATCGGCAGTGGCGCTGGAATCGAGGAATTTATCGCAGGAACAACCGATATAGGTACCACCGATGCCCCCTTGAATGCCGCAGAGTCTGCTCGATTGAAAGAGGACATTAGTGAAATCATAGTGACCTCGGGGATGATCAGCATTGCCTATCATCTTGATGACATTGACGACACAATCAAGCTGCCAAGAGAGGTGTATCCAGATATTTTTCTCGGAAAAATCACTCGATGGGATGATCCGCGAATCGCAGCAGCTAATCCGGGTCTAAAACTTCCGCCTAAGTTTATCCAGGTAGTGGCCCGTGCCGATAGCAGCGGAACCACTTATGCATTTACCCATCATTTGTCATCAATTAGCCAAACCTGGAAGGTGGGGCTGGGGGCTGCCAAAACGATTGATTGGCCTGGGTCAACTATGACCGCGCCTGGGAACGAAGGCGTCGCCCAACGGCTTGCTATCACCAAATACAGCATAGGCTATGTAGAATACGGCTTTGCTCATCGTTTGGGATTAAAAACCGCGAAACTGGAAAACCAGGCCGGAAAATACGTGTTGCCAAGCCTGGATGCAGGGGAAGAGGGGCTTTCGGGATCGGCCTTGTCGAGCTCGTCCGACTTAAGCGAGTCAATCAGTGATCCAGAAGGCGATAGTTCGTATCCGATCGTGGCCTACACATGGGCGTTATTACATCAACGTTACAATGACCCTGACAAAGACCTCGCTGTAAGGAATTTGATTAAATGGTCTTTAACGGAGGGCCAAACATTGGCTAAACCCTTAATGTACCTTCCTCTGTCACAGCAAATTGTCCAGGCTGGACTTAACAAATTGGGAGGGTGACACTGAATGACTTGCACGCTTTGGTGTTTGCGTCCCCGGACTGGAATCAAAAGGATTGGATACTTTCAAAGGACGGTGCAATGAACTTGTTATTTTTATGTACTCATAATGCCTGCCGCAGCGTTTTGGCTGAAAGCATTGCCCAGCAGGTTGGGCAGGGGTTATGGACTGTCACCAGTGCAGGCAGTCATCCCGCCGGACAAATTCATCCTGATACATTGTCAATGCTCAAAAATAGAGGATTCCCCACCCAACATTTGTACAGTAAGAGCTGGGACGAAGTGAGTAATTTCAATCCGGACGTAGTGATTACCGTCTGCGATCAGGCGTCGGGAGAATCCTGTCCTGTGTGGTTTGGAAAGGCAATAAAGTCCCATTGGGGCTTACCGGATCCAACCCAGCAATCGGATCCTACGCTCAGGCGGCAACATTTCGAGCAGCTTATTTCAACATTGGAATTGCGCCTTCAGCAGTTGGCACAAATTGTAAGGCGGGAGTCCGATATCAGTATGGAACATCTACAACTGCAATTGGCTCGTCTGGGGGATCTGGCATAACCGGGTATATCTGATCGCTATTCAGAGCGGAACGGCTATTTTTTGTTTTGGAACGCGGGCAACTAGCGGTCTTGCGAAAAAATACGCGGCTTTGAAATTCCCATTTTCCTCACCCAGGTTATCTTTTGTAATACTTTAAATAATCCAGTTAAAACGTTGATATATATAGTTTATGGTTCCTGTATTTTTAATCCGATGGGCACCCACTTGCCCCGTGTTTATCTGTTCATCCACCTGTATTGCTAGCTGGTAGCCCTGCCTCTCTCATCCCTAATTTATTTGCGAGATTAACTGCAAGTAAAAAAATAGAAATAACTTGTTCTGGGGTTCAATTAAGATGAAATCTGAGTACATAAATCACCGCCAGGCGCGGGATAAACGCTTTGGTTTCGGTAAGGTCTTGGGGTACCTGAGTTGCGCTTGTTCGTTCGTCATTGTGGGTTTGTTTTTGTCCTCTAGTGCAGGCTTCATTTACTGACAGTTTAACTGTTGGCAGTGCCAAAGCGCGATCCTTGGGGCATGCGGTTACGGCTGATCCGCCAGGAATTGATTCGGTCCATTTCAATCCAGCAGGGCTGGTACAGCTTAACGGGCGCCAAATGCATTTGAAGGGTATCGCTGGCGTATAGGGTTTGGAAATGGAAATGGAAGCGTACTGTGAATGTATGCAAGAGCGGATTGATACCTATGCTTCTTATTTTACCGACGAGGACGGCAACTTAACTCCGGAGGGCAAAGCCTTTTTATAGGATGAGTTGTTTAACACGCATAGTGTGGCGGAAGGACCAACGGTGATGCTTCCGGGCGGCATGGTAGATTTACCAGCGGCACTTGCCGCTGTAGGTTCGATTGTGGATCTGCCCACCGCGGAGGAAATTCAGAATGGTTCCAAGGGAAATCTGAACGTGACCTATGAGCTGCCTCAACGGTTGAATGTTGGAATGAGCCTGCAGATTACACCCAAGTGGAAAACCAGCGTCGATGTTCGATGGACAGAATGGTCCGCTTTTAGCGATATATACACAAAAACATATATATGATAATACATATATATGTAACAATACGAGTGTATGTTGATTGCTCGTCTCAGCGTTGGCGCGTAAGCCAGTACGAGGAATCGACTCGAACCAGACAGTGAGAACAATCGGAAGGACAGCGTTAAATCCATGAATCCAGTTAAATTTTACAAGTGCCTGAGTGAGGAAACCCGGTTGCGGTGCCTGCTTATGATAGCGCAAGAAGGCGAACTTTGTGTCTGTGAACTGACTGAAGCCTTAGACGAAATCCAGCCTAAGGTGTCACGTCACTTAGCGCAATTACGATCATGTGAACTGTTGGTTGATCGTCGCCAGGGACAATGGGTGTTTTACAAAATTAACCCCGATCTACCTGAGTGGGCCAAATCCGTGTTATCCGCCACCCGAGAAGCGAATACGGCGTTTCTTAAAAATAATGTGAAAAGGTTGGCCGCCATGGGCGATCGACCAGATCGTATGAAAGCCTGTTGTTAGTCTCTGTATTGATGACGTGCATGATTGTATACACCTAATGAATGCCGGGGAGACTTATTGTAAATGAGTATTTTTGAACGCTACCTCTCGGTTTGGGTTGCTTTATGTATTGCCGTTGGCGTATTGCTCGGTAACCTGATCCCACAACAGTTTGCGACGATTGCGTCGCTGGAATGGGCACACGTCAATATCGTGGTGGCGGTGCTCATTTGGATAATGATTTACCCAATGATGGTTCAGATTGATTTTTCTGCAATCAAGGATGTGGGTAAAAAGCCGAAGGGGCTAATACTGACTTTGGTAATCAACTGGTTGGTTAAGCCTTTTACTATGGCCGCGTTAGGCTGGCTGTTTTTTAAAGTGTTTTTTGCTTCAATAGTTGATCCACAGAGCGCCAATGAATACATAGCAGGGATGATTCTGCTGGGAGTAGCGCCTTGTACCGCAATGGTATTTGTCTGGAGCCAACTGACAAAGGGGGATCCGAATTATACCTTGGTTCAGGTGTCGGTAAACGACATCATTATGGTGTTTGCCTTCGCCCCGATTGCTGCATTTCTGTTGGGTGTCAGTGATATCACAGTACCTTGGGAAACGCTTTTGCTCTCAGTGCTGTTATACGTTGTTTTGCCTTTGATTGCTGGGGTAGTCACCCGACACCAGCTAGAAAAAGGCCGCGATGGCGTAGGCTTGCATCGCTTTTTAGCTCAGCTAAAACCGTGGTCTGTCATTGGCTTGTTGGGCACCGTAGTTTTACTGTTCGGCTTTCAAGCGCAAACGATCCTGCAACAACCCCAAACCATCGTTCTTATCGCAATACCCCTGTTGATTCAAACCTATGGCATTTTTGTAATTGCTTACGGCGGTGCCCGTATTCTGAAATTGCCACATAACGTCGCAGGTCCTGCTTGCCTGATCGGTACTTCTAATTTTTTTGAATTGGCAGTCGCCGTTGCCATTTCTTTATTTGGTTTACATTCTGGAGCAGCGCTGGCGACGGTCGTGGGAGTGCTGGTTGAAGTGCCTGTAATGTTGTCTTTGGTTTACATAATAAATCGCACGCCACATTGGTTTAATCCCGCGTGAATGCGCCGATCTCGATGGCTCAATAGTCGTCCGCATCGGTAAATACTACAGAAGCACAGGTTGGTTTTATTCAGTTGTATTATTCTGTTGGAGGTATTTATGTCTATTAAAGTTGGAATTAACGGTTTCGGTCGTATGGGGCGCCTGTCTATGCGGGTGTTGTTTGATTGGGACGATGTAACGATAGTTCACATCAACGATCCCGCCGGTGATGCGGCGACGCTAGCGCATCTGTTGACGTTTGATTCTGTGCATGGGCGTTGGCATCATGATGCCGGATACGATGGTAGTACCATGGTCGTCGATGGTCAGTCAATTCCTTGTACCCGTAACAAAGCCATTACAGAAACAGATTGGGCTGGTTGCGATGTGGTTATTGAAGCGAGTGGTAAGATGAAAACCACAGCAGTTCTGCAGGAATATTTGGACCAGGGTGTCAAGCGGGTGGTCGTTACCGCTCCGGTGAAAGAAGAAAGCGTGTTGAATGTCGTCATGGGGGTTAATCATCATCTGTACGACAAAGATCTTCATCCGATTGTTACCGCAGCGTCTTGCACCACAAATTGTCTGGCACCGGTGGTGAAGGTTTTGCAGGATAACCTGGGTATCGTGCACGGGTCGATGACTACCATTCATGATCTGACGAACACCCAGACTATTCTGGATGCGCCACACAAAGACTTGCGCCGCGCCCGAGCTTGCGGCATGAGCATGATCCCAACTACCACTGGTTCCGCGACGGCGATCACGCATATTTTCCCCGAACTAAAAGGCAAACTGAACGGTCATGCGGTGCGCATACCGTTGGCCAATGCGTCAATAACGGATTGTGTGTTTGAAGTCAGCCGGTCCACAACTGAAGCGGAAGTGAATCAATTTTTCCGCACGGCAGCGGAATCAGAATTAATAAATATTCTTGGTTACGAAGAGCGCCCACTGGTGTCCATCGATTATAAAACCGACCCGCGCTCCAGTATTATCGACGCGCTGTCCACCATGGTCGTAAATGGCACCATGGTGAAAATCTATGCTTGGTACGACAACGAATGGGGTTATGCGAACAGGACCGCTGAATTGGTTAGATTGGTCGGTCTTGGCGATCAGGAATAGGCGTGATGAAGTGGCTGGCGCAACTTGCACCGGAAATCCGACAGTATATAGTAGTTACTGGGAATTACTGGGCTTTCACTCTGACCGATGGCGCATTGCGCATGTTAGTGGTGCTGTATTTTTATGATTTGGGGTACAGCCCTTTGGAGATCGCAATGCTGTTTATCTTTTATGAGATATTCGGTGTGATTACCAATTTGGTAGGAGGTTGGCTTGGCGCCCATCTCGGTTTGAATAAAACCATGAACATAGGCTTATTGCTGCAAATTGTGGCATTGGCGATGTTGTTAGTGCCAATCGGGTTGCTGACGGTTCCTTGGGTGATGGCGGCTCAAGCATTGTCGGGAATTGCCAAAGATTTGAATAAAATGAGCGCCAAAAGCTCGATCAAGATGCTGGTTCCGTCGGATGCGCAAAGTCAGCTTTACCAGTGGGTTGCAATTCTGACCGGTTCCAAAAATGCTCTGAAGGGTGCCGGTTTTTTTCTGGGAGGTGTCTTGTTAAGCATGCTGGATTTCAGGGGCGCAGTGACTGCGATGGCGATAGCATTGGCCGTGGTTTGGATTTTCAGTTTGTTCACTTTGAAGAAGGATTTAGGCAAAGCTAAAAGTAAACCAAAATTTACTGAGATATTTTCAAAAAGCGGCGCGATTAACTATCTATCGGCGGCACGCATGTTCCTGTTCGGAGCTCGTGATGTGTGGTTTGTGGTCGCGCTGCCGGTTTATCTGGCGGGTACATTCGGCTGGGACCATTGGACCGTAGGCGGCTTTTTAGCAGCCTGGGTGATTGCCTATGGCATTGTGCAGGGCTTTGCGCCTAAGTTGACGAGCAACAGACACGGGCGTGTTCCTGATGGACGTGATGCCTTGGGCTGGGCGCTGTTACTGGCCGTTACGCCGATTTTGATAGCGGTATCGTTGTCGCTGCAATGGCAGGTTCAACCGGTATTACTGGGCGGTTTGATGGTTTTTGGGGCGCTATTTGCCATAAATTCGTCATTACACAGCTATCTGATCGTCAGCTATGCAGGAGATGACGGAGTATCCCTGGACGTCGGTTTTTATTATATGGCCAATGCTATGGGGCGTTTAATTGGAACGTTGCTGTCAGGCTGGGTGTTTCAGAAATACGGTCTGGAAATGTGCTTGTGGATTTCGGGCCTCTTTATCGGACTGGCCGCTCTAATATCCCTGGGGTTACCTAAGCATCCAACCTCCAAGGCGTTATCGGGTCACGCCTGAAAATTACAGGTCCCTATTGTGAATTTCAGTATGTTCCCCATAGGCGACCTGTGCATAGTTAATGGCGGCAACCAACATTATGCCACCCAACATATTGCCTGCTAACGTGGGTGCGAAGAATTCAAAGAAAAACTGAAACCAGGTAGCGTCTCCTTTCAACACAGCGTAAATTGCCGCAACGGAACCCGCTACAATGTGAGGGAAGTGGGCTAATCCGATCACATAGGTCACCACGATAATAACACCGACTCTCGCCGTTTCCGCAAATGGCATAAGCCAGAGCATCATGGCAATGAGCCAACCGGCAAACACAGCGCGTATCATCATCGTTAGGAATGGTGTGCCGTACTCCGTTGCGGAAATCGCCGACAGCGCCATATCCGCGTTGCCGTGTAATATATCGAAGTTGGCAAGTGTATAGGCAAATAAAGCAGTACCTGCCATATTACCCAGCAACACAACTAGCCACAGTTTCAGTGTACCGATTATGGCAGTAGTGTTGGTTTTTCGCAGTACTTCCAGAACCGGCGCCAATGTGTTTTCAGTAAATAATTGCTGACGCCCCAGAACCACGAAGAGAAAGCCAATTGAATAGCCGAAACTTGTGACCGCGGGGCGCCAACTGGTATCGGGAATATAACCGTGCAATAAAGCCTGGGCAACGAATGAAAAGCCCATGGATAAACCTGCAGCCAAAGCGGACCACGCAATACCCATCAAGGGGCGTTTAAGCTCCGATTCTGCTTCACTCCGGATGGCCTCGTAGACAACCGCCGCACTCGGGGATTCGCGCCTGCGCGCATCGGATTTTTCCAGCCGGTCTAGATCTCGTTGACGCGGGGCTTCTGATGTCATTGTCGTCCTTCTGTATTAAGTGCGTCAGCCTTTCCCTTCGTATTAAACCGTTTCCATGGAGCACCATGGTTCATTAATCAGGCGATGCATTGGAAACGAATTTGGTCTTGTGAAGGATTTACGAGGCTGGCCGCCGAATGAGTAAATTTGTTTGAGTTTGTTGCAAGTCCGGGGCCGAAACTTATCTGCATTAATAATCATCGAGCCGAGCGGCTACGGCGCTCAGGTATATCGGGTGTTCATTTCGTATTGTTTGCGGTTGTAAGACTTACAATAATCAACTGGAGCCATTGCAAGGCTTGCAAGAGTGGCGTGCTCTATTGCTTGTTTTGGAGTGACAATTCCTTTTAAGTGAGAAAAAGCAGATTATCCAATACAGTTCTTAGGCAGTAATTTGTTATCGCATTGCAGCATAGTTTGGAATATTGGTTTTTCTAAATTTCACCAGTTCGACGATATATTGGAGATGCAACCTTACGGAGTTTATATAGCGGCTTATACGCCGGGTGCTGTTTAGAAGCCTACCAATCAGAATTGTGTCAACACATCTAAAGTCTTTACGATAAATTATTACAATATATTGTAATTAATTCAGAATAATGCTGCTTTTCTTTTTACGAAAGTAGTTTCAGCCGGTATTGCACCTTAGCTTCGTGCTTATCTGAATATTGGCATTGGTGTTGCTTCACTGGATAGGTCACGAAATTCATAAAACAAAGGGAGTATTGGTGTGGGCAGCGAACCTCAATCAAAAAAATACACGTTAAAGCCGATTTTTCTATTAGCTTTGGTTTCACTCATGTGTGCCACCGCTAATGCAGAAGAGGCTGGCTCTATAACCGTTCCAATGCATTTAGTCTCCGCTTCCGGCGTTGAAAAATCAATTGGAACCATTGAAATTCATCCTTCAAAGTCGAGTAAAGGTTTAGTCTTTACTCCAGATTTAGCTGGACTAAAACCTGGTAGCCATGGCTTTCATATTCACGAAAATCCTAGCTGTGAACCAGGAATGAAAGCGGGAGTCAAGACTGCGGCGGTGGCAGCGGGGGGCCATTACGACCCCGAAGGTAAGCAGTCTCATAAAGCGCCATGGGAGAACGGGCACAAAGGCGATCTACCGGTACTCATCGTGACTTCGGATGGCATGGCCAGGACGCCCGTATTTGCACCGCGTTTAGAATTGGATGATATCGATGGTCGAGCTGTCATGATTCACGAAGGAGGGGATACCTATTCCGATTCACCGGAAAAACTCGGTGGAGGCGGCGCTCGACAGGCATGTGGCGTCATCAGGCAGTCCTAAAATGGATGGCCAGACGTTGGACATCTTAAGTTGGACTGTAAAAGAGCTTTGTAACGGAGAACGGTTTTAGGGACTATCACGGAACTCATTATTGGAGGTAAGTGTGACTTACTTAATTTCGAATTTCGAAGACGGATTCCGCAACACCTCTCGTTTAGTGACGCAATCGCCGGAGGAATTTCCACAGGAACCTCCGGTGGAAATTCCTACCCAGGAACCCGAAGAGATTCCCGTTGAAATTCCGCCAGAGCAACCTCAGGAACCCCCAATCGAGATTCCACCGGACCAACCTCAGGAAATTCCGGTTAAAGAGCCGCCACAGGAGTTACCGATTTAAAACCGGCTGGTCTCTCTTAACTTGGACCTGTTTACTCGGTTTGCCGATTAGCAGGTTTTGATGGCAGGGCGCTCCTAGCCGACATTCGCTTACTTCATTGGAACCCCTTATGACCTCGGCTTCGACAAATTCAGAAAATCACTATGATGCTTCGGCGCGCGGCAGGAATGCGATCAGTCCCCAAGGGATGCCTAGCACAGGTTGGCGCGACGTGATAATGCGAGCCAAGCAAGAAATGGACGTTGATAATCTGGGTTTGGTTTCAGCTGGCGTTGCATTTTATTTTTTCCTCGCGGTTTTTCCAGCAATGGCTGCCTTCATTTCTTTATACGGTTTGTTAACCGATACAGCCGATGCGCTTAACCAGTTACAATCGTTTACCAGCTTGCTTCCGTCGGAGGCAAGTTCTGTATTATTAGACCAAATCAAATCGGTGACATCGCAATCGAGTACTACGCTCGGTTTGGGCGCATTCGCTAGCTTGTTATTTGCTTTTTGGAGTTCAATGAAAGGCACCCTGGCTTTAATAACTGCGTTGAATATTGTGTACGAAGAGCATGAAAGTAGAGGTGTAATCCGGATTCGTGCGGTTGCTTTGCTATTGACCGTTGGTGCGATTGTTTTTGTAACTATCTCACTAATCACGCTCACGCTCATACCTGTATTGTTGGAATTTTTTAATACTAACCGCTTGATCCAAATGTCGTTTAGTTATTTAAGATGGCCGGTTCTGGTGATCATTATTATATGTTTGCTGTCGGTACTATACAGAATAGCGCCGGATCGACGCCAGGCCCGTTGGCGGTGGGTTACTCCAGGCGCCGTGTTGGCAACCATTCTGTGGATCACCGGATCTGCGTTGTTCTCTTGGTATGTGTCTGAGTTTGGGAATTTCAACGAGGTGTACGGATCTATAGGGGCAGTGGTTTTATTGCTTTTCTGGTTTTATCTAACCGCGTATGTTGTCCTGATCGGGGCTGAATTGAATGCTGAGTTAGAACATCAAACCTGTATTGATACCACTGTAGGCGAAGATCGCCCGATGGGTAAGAGGGGGGCGAAAGTGGCTGATACTGTTGGAAAAGAGCCACCTGTTTCGTTAGTTGGGCGCTGGATTAATCGGATATGTGGTAACTAAAGAAAAAGGTAAAAGTTAATTCCAATTTTGTTGGCGATCATTGGATATTCTGATACTAGATTTTGGGATGTGAAGTTCCGTCAGAACGTCGCATATTAAAAGTGGATCATCTGGATCATCATCTAATAGACATGCGATTTATGAGGTTGTTGAATTGTAAATGTGCAATTAAAAATCTGCTAGAAATCGTTATTCAAAAATGAAATTGCGGATACCTATAATTGGTGTGGCGTTTGCTTATTTAAACCCAGAGGGATATTAGATGTGTACCTCTCTTACATTATCTAGAAAAAATTAACGGAGATATAATTTATGCAAGTTAAACATGTTGCTACCCATAAACCGGAATTCATTGATGCTACCACTTCCATACAAGCAGTAGCAGAAATCATGCGCGAAACAGGATGCGGATGTTTACCTGTGGGAGACGATAGTAAGCAAAAATTGGTGGGCATCGTCACAGATCGCGATATCGTGTTAAAGGCGGTTGCCCAAGGTAAAGATTTGGGCGCGAAAGTATCGGATATAGCGACGGAGAAAGTGTTCTATTGCTTCGAGGATGATGATATCTCAGATATTCTTCACAATATGAAACAGCACCAAATTCAACGGCTAGTAGTTCTAAAGGACCAGTCGAGCAAACAGTTCAGAGGTATGATCACACTGTCTGATATCGCGAAAAAATGCACTGATGGTGGCGCTATGTCCGAAGGGATTGCTCAGTGTTGTAAACCCTACCATTAGAATGGGTGAATTTTAGCGGTACCGGGCCTGTCTACAAGTTAAAAGTAAACATTGAGTGAGGCCCGGTTGGATCATTGCAAAAATGTTCTACTGAATACTGGTCGTGGGCGCTGGTAATACAAGCCCCGATCGTCATAGCCGAGAAGCTTACGTATAATAGATAGCCCGCCAGCGTAGGCCTATCAAATACTTTGAGCGTCATTTCCCAATTTTTCAGTTGTACTACTTGTTCTAAAACCCTATTTTTGCGCGCCCTAGCAATGTGCTGCCATTTCTGGTTTTCGATCTTACGTGCACTTATTTCTTGCGACCACCTTATTATCAGCGCTAGAAAATATTCTGTTTGGATACGAAAAATACCTCTTAATATCAGATAGTTATATGTTTATTGGGTGATCTTTGGCACGCTACGTGCTCTACTTTATGTTGTCATTCAAATGGTTATTACAAGTTATGACAGCGTGTGAATCGGTGAATTCGAATCGCAGGCGGGTCAGTTAGTAAAGTATGTTAAGAATCCTGAGGAGAGAACTATATGTTTGCGGGCTTGAATAAGACCAGATCACTTATTGTGTGTGGGGTAGCATCTCTGGTGGCACCGATTGTCGGTGCTGAAACAATTACCATAGGAATCGGACATCAAAGTACGGTTACGAATACGGTTCCCGGAGGGATTATTCTTGAAAAGTTAAAGCTGCTTGAAAAACATCTTCCCAAGGACGGTAAGTACAGCGATGCTGATTATAAAATTGTATATAAGGATTACACTTCCGGTCCCCCGATTACCAATCAAATGATCGCAGGCAAATTATCGTTCGGGGTCATGGGCGATTATCCTCTCATAGTGAACGGGGCGAAGTTTGAAGAACTCGGAAAAACCGAGAGCCGGTTCATTGCCGTGACGGGTTATAACCTGAAAGGGACAGGGAACGGCATTGTTGTGCCAATGAATTCCGATGTCTATTCGTTAGACCAGTTAAAAGGTAAAACTATTTCCACACCGGTCGGAAGTGCGGCATGGGGAATGACATTAAAAGTGTTGCGGGACCACGATATGCTGGATGGGGTGGAGCTAAAGAACCAGGCGCCTCCGGTTGGCGTCAGTAATATCGCCCAGGGTAAAATAGACGCTCATTCGGATTTTTGTCCCTGGTCTGAGGTTATGGAGTTTCGTGGTACAGGTCGCAAAATATATGACGGCAGCGAAGCGGATATTCCGACATTTCACGGCACCGTTGTAAGGACCGCTTTTGCAGAAAAGTATCCTGAAATTGTTCAGGCGTATTTAAATGCGACATTGGAAGCTCAGGATTGGATTAACGCTGATCCGGTTATGGCTGCAACCAAAGTAGGGGAGTGGACCGGCATTGAAAAAGAAGTCCTTTATCTTTATTTCTCCAAAGGCGGTATATCCACTTTCGAAGCGTCAATCAAACCTGAGTGGGTTGCTGCGTTAAAGTACGATCATGATCTTCTAATGAAGGAAAAAGATGTACCCCCGTTAACGTTCGAAAAATGGATCGATTCAACCTATGTGAAGGCAGCGTACGAAGCTCGCGGTGTGAGTTATGACAAGCAATTGACTACAATGGTGACACCGGTTGTTGATGATAAAAATCTGGCGCCTGCGGAAATATGGCTGGATAAGTCCGGGATAAAATCCTATGACTCAGTGGCGGAGATGACCGCAGACTATAAGAAACTCAGTGAAACCGGCGAAAAGATTAATGCAGCGTATGTATATGATAAAGCAACCGGTTTAAAACTGTTTAGTCATGTCGCATTTTATGTAGAGCATCCATCTGGTGAGCTGGTGTCCTATATGAAAAAGGGCGAGGCAGAAAAAGCAAAAGGCAAGGGTGCTTTAATCAGCTGGTCTGAGGTCGTTAAAACTGAAAAGGTAGCGATGGCTGAATAGGTAGCGTGGAGACCTGCACCACGAGCCAGCCATAGAGACAATGTGGTGTGGTCCGTGGTGTGATTATAGATATTGGCATTCAATCTTTAACCCAGTAATGGGATCCGAGCTTCTTGATCACACCAGATCTTTTTAATTCCGCCATTTCCTTGTTGAGTGTTTGCCTGGTTATACCCAGCATGGCGGCTTGAAGATCCTGTGAAATTCGGGTGCGTATGAGATAGCCGTCTTCATGGGAAGAACCCATTTCCTTCGCTATAAGCCTCATGTAATACCTAAGCCACCCGCCCCGTTCAAAAAGTGTTTCTCCCTGAGCCCAGTGAAATTCCCGGGCACTGTTGGAAGTAACGTTTTATCATCTGATGTTGGGCACTCCGGATTTTTTTATGGTGAGGCGGGGCTACGTTCAGGTAGCGGTGGATGCTCTTGGTACCGGTGCCTCTGAGGGTGGTTGGGAGTTGTTTGGTGAGGATGAGCAGGCCGGTTTTGCGAACATGGATGTTGATAACGCAGTTACTTTCAACACAGAATATTCCGGCAATGCTGGCCTATCCAGAACATATGTCTCAGCTCATGCGATCGACTCAGGAGCATGCCATGCCGCTTTCCAACGGGTTGCTTTTAGCTTCTTTACGGGCGGTAGATCAGCAGCGCTCACGCATATTGAAAGGTGAAATGATACAGCCGTATCACTATCTGACTCAGGAGAAAGCCCGGTTGTTATCTCCGGGGGAAATTGTAAAGATGCAAATAGAAATATTTCCCACCAGCGCGGTTATTCGCAAGGGTAATAAGCTCCGGGTTGCGATCAGCCCCAGCAATCAAGCACAGGGCATTTTGAATTGCCCGCGTCAGGAACGTGCGGCAGGCGGCATTACAACGATTCACAATAGTCCTCAGTACCCGTTCAGTGTGGTTTTGCCGATTGTTCCGATGGCGGCACTGAATTAAAGTTCGGCCGGAGTACGCCCGGTATGTGTCATCTTTTGTTTATTCTTTTTACTGCTACAATTGATCTAAGCTCTTAATTCTTAGTGCTTTAATCTTGTTCTCAGGGTTGAATAAATGAAATTATTTCAGCGGTTTGTACCGCTGTTCCTGTTTTTAACACTTTTGTACCAAAGCAGTTTGGGTATGGCCCAGGAAGTCTCGGGGAAAAAGATGTTCCGCTTCAGTAGTTTCGGCACACTGGCACTGACCCGTGGCGGAGACGACAATCTCGGTTTCCGAGGTGACCTGGATCGCGAAAGTCTATTTGACGGCGACTGGTCCTTTGTACCGGATTCTGTGCTGGGCCTCCAAATGGATATGCAGTTCGGTGATCGTCTGGGCGGCGCGGTGCAGTTCGTAGGGAAGGACCGAGCCGAGGACAGCTTAAAGAACAGCCTTGAGTGGGCTTTTTTGCGTTATCGCCTGAGCCCTGACTGGACTATCCGCGCAGGTCGTATGGGAACGGATCTGTTTATGCTTTCTGATTATCGTAACGTGGGTTTCGCCTACCTATGGACTCGGCCACCTCCTGAATTTTACACACCTTTGGCTTTTGCTAACCGTGATGGTGTAGACGCGATCTGGTCGTCCCATTTGGGGAAGGGTACTTTACGCGCAAAACTGGCCATCAACACCAGTCAGTCCACAATATCTGTTGCCGATACGCTCATTGATCTGGAGCTCAAAATGAGTGTAGGAGCGACTATTAGCTGGGAGACGGAGCATTGGCAATTGAAATTCAGCGCGTCGGAAAACGAGTTTGGTCAGGAGGGAAATTATTTTCCCGGTACGGACCCCCTCGCAGATGCGTTATTGCAAGCGTCGGTGATCTGGCCGGAAGCCACTGCAATCAGTGAACGTTTGAAAATAAACAAGCCGAAAATTCAGTATTATGCCGTTGGTGCTTCTTATATCGCCAATCCTTGGCATATACAATCCGAGATCAGTTATTTTGCCTCCGATATGGAAGTGTATCCGCCGTCTGTGAATGGTTATTTCAGCGTTGGTTATCAAGTTGGTTCAGTTACACCGTTCATATTGGGTGCATTCATCGAGCCGAGGAAACCAAGAAAAGTGCTTCCTGAGTCTCCGGTATTAACTCCGGCGCCTATTATTACGGAACAATTAGCTTTTCTCAGACAAACGACACAAACCGTATTTGACTCGACCCGAATCGGGCAGCGCAGTGTATCTACCGGATTGCGGTGGGACCTTCGTTATAACCTGGCGTTAAAAGCTCAATGGGATCATTCCTGGATAGATGGCTATTCTGGCGGTCTTTGGGATATACGGTCTGTGCCTGATACGAATCAGGAAATTGACACTTTCTCTGTTAATCTGAACTTTGTATTTCGATGAATAAGTTACTGAAACACGTCACGCTATTGTTATTTGGATTGGTGTTCGGTTGCCTGGCTCGCGCCGACATTGTCGTGGTAGTCAATGAGGCAAACCCGGTCTCCGGGTTTAGTCATCGAGAATTGGTTGACCTATATATGGGGCGCAACTTACATTTCCCTGATGGTAGTCTGGTATATCGATTGGATCAGGATCCAGACTCCATGGTGAGAAAAGATTTCTATCGTAGCCTTGTAAATAAAAGTATTGGCCAAGTAACTGCCTATTGGGCAAAACTTTTATTTACTGGCCGGGCAACGCCTCCACAAGTGTTGAACGACAATAACAGCGTATTGTCAGCGGTGCGCAGTAATATAAATGCGATCGGATATATCGAAAGCGTTAATCTGGATAACAGCGTTAAGGTTGTAGCCCGTGTCAATTAAACTCCATCACTCTCTGTCTTTACGTACTGGTGTATTCATTCTGATAGGGGCAGCTTTACAAACGCTTTTACTGTCTTTTTACTTTTATAAGCAAATCTATAACGAACAATTGTCGCAGGCAGATCACCAGATCGATCAATTGGTCTCTACCATAGAAAGTAGTGCAGCGGTGGCGGCGTATCTGGATAATCAGGAACTCGCTAAAGAGGTGGTTCGTGGTTTGGCTAGCAACGATATTGTGTTGGCATCTTCACTACGTTCAACATCGGGTATGCGTATCGATATTGGAGACTGGGTTAGTGCCGATGGCTCTCCAACGGATGAAAGTAAGGTACGCCATTTTAAGCTGGTATCACCCTTTATGCCAGATGAGTCCACTGGCGAGATTCTTTTAAGGCCGAATAACGAAGATATAGAAGATCGCGCAAACACGGTGGCCCGGGTTTACGTGCTTACTCTGGTTGCTCATTCATTGGGTTTAACTCTGTTAGTTATTCTATTAATTAATGGTATGTTGACCCGCCCCCTGAAAAAGCTTGCTGAGCTGCTGCACTCCACGTCACCCGGTAGCAGCGATCGATTACCCATGTTGCGGGGACACCGATCTGACGAAGTTGGTCAATTGATATCGGATACCAATGAACTTTTGGATTCCGTCCAGATCACGTTAGAAGAAGAACGGCGCTTACGATTGTATGTCGAATCCGTTGAAAAGCGGTTCAGGCTCATATTCGAAGAAGCCAGCTGTGGTATTGCATTGGTTGATGATAGCGGAAGAATAACCTTATCCAACCCTTCATTTGATGCGATTATGTCCTCTATTGTTGGCGATGAAAGTAAAGACACGTTGAAGTTTGTGGACCTGTTTGAAGATGTGCATTTGGTGGGAGAGTTGTTGAAGGGGGCACGAGACAGTTCAGCCTTGAGTCAGGATCTTCAGTTAGCCAGTCCACAACGGAACTCGCGCCGCTGGCTGCATGCACTTTTTTCTCCCGTTCGCGATGAACAGGATGAGTTACTGATTGAATGTATTCTTTACGATATTTCAGAGCGCGCCAGACGCGAGCAACGCATTCGGCAAGAAGCGGAAAGAGATTCATTGACACAACTATACAACCGTCGAGCTGGTGAACGTTTACTAGAGGACGCGTTGCAAAAAGCTCATGACGAAGATCAGATGTGTGCATTAATGTTAATCGACCTGGATCGCTTTAAACCTATCAATGATACCTATGGGCATGAGGCGGGCGATAAGGTACTGGTTTCAATTGCCGAGCGGATGAAAGAGGCGCTGCGTGATGGGGATTTGGTGATTCGCTGGGGAGGAGATGAATTTTTGGTTTTTGTCTGCCCGGGCACTCAAATTGCCTCAGTCTCCGTGATTGCCCAAAAATTACTGGATTACATTACCAAACCCATTGAATTTGCCGCAGGATGCGAAGATTATGTGGGCGCCAGTATTGGCATATCCTTGTATCCTCAACACGGCGATCAGCTATCTGACCTGATAAACCAAGCGGATAAAGCAATGTATAAAGTCAAACAGCGGGGACGTAATCATTTTCAGATTTTTGAGCCGACGGATCACGATATTGATGAGTAATTAAGAAGCCGCTTCGTTCCCCAGTTCAACATCAATCCCTTCCGTGCGCTCAACCGGCACTTTTCTTCCCATGCAAAGTCTCAGAATACTATCCCCACTATGAAGAACCGCATAGTATGTCTGTGTGGGTCTTGTTGTGTATAAAAATTAAACAAGCGTATCTTGCAATAGGAGTTCGTCAGATGTCCAAGAAAACCGTGAAATTCGAATACGAAAAGGAAACTAAAAACAGCGTTCGATTCAAAGAAATTCCGGATGAGGGAACCGCCCCCATAGTCGGAACCCTGTATGTACAAAAATGGTTTGCAGGGAACAGCAAATCAATCGAACTTACGTTGGATAAAAAGGATTGAAAATCATGATAATCAGATTGTTATGTGTATTTTTACTAGTGCTGCCATATCAAGCCTACGCAGAAAACAAGGCGCTGAAAAGCGCAATTGAGGCCAGCCATCGCGTCCAGAGCAGCCCTCGGGATGAATATCGTCACCCCTATGAAACTCTGATGTTTTTTGGAGTGGAGCCAAGTCATCATGTCGTTGAAATTTGGCCCGGCGCCAGTGGCTGGTATACCGAAATCCTTGCCCCTTATTTAAAAGACAATGGGCAGCTTTATGCCGCCCAATTCAATGAGAACTCAAGCTCCGATTACTTTCGTAAATCGCGTCAGCGGTTTGAAGAAAAGACAGCCTCTCAGCAGGCGCTTTACAGCGGTATGAAGATTACAACATTTGATCCACCATCACAGGGTGCGATTGCGCCGGCCGGCAGTGTTGATCGCGTGTTAACGTTTCGCAATATCCACAATTGGTATATGCGGGGGGGCGGTGAGGAACGGTTAATATCCGCATTTAAAGCGTTTTTTACCGCACTCAAACCCGGTGGGATTCTGGGTGTCGTCGAACATCGTTTGCCTGAATCCAGGCCGATTGACGACATGGAATCCAGTGGTTATATGCAGCAATCCTATGTTGTTAATATTGCCAAAAAGGCGGGCTTCGAGTTGCTGGAAAGTTCTGAAATCAATGCAAACTCAAAAGATAGCACACAGCACCCTGAGGGCGTCTGGACTTTGCCTCCTTCATTGCGATTAGGTGAAAAGGATAGGAAGAAGTATCTTGCCATCGGCGAAAGCGATCGAATGACATTAAAGTTCGTGAAACCTCGGCAAAATAAGTCATTTTCTGCTGAGAGGTAGACTTACAGCTGAATAGCCAGAGTCAGGGTACCGAATCTTGCATCGCTTTCGGATGGGTATCCTGATTTACCTACCAAAAGGTTGGAGTCCGTTGCAGCCAATGCAAGAGAATAGCCGTCCCAGCTAAAGGTAAACCCCAGTATGACGCCGACACTTTCGTGTTTATATTCGATTGAATGGCTGTCGCGATAGGTATTGCCATCCATAAAAATGTCATTGAATTTGTAGCCGGCTTTGATCCCCGCGTAGAGGTTCCAACTTCCAGCAATGGAAATGGGATTGGTGGTTCTGGTATTCCCAAAAAGTGTGGTTGCATAGGAATCAGATAACCGGGTTCCATACCGGATCATAGCACCGGCGTTGATGGCGCTGGAAATAGTGCCGAGTGTGAGGTCAGCCAGCGTCACCAGATCCCAACGTTGATCGTTGGATTGCCAGAATTGCCAAGCCCTGGCCCGATCTAACTGAAATACCAATTCGTTTTCCAGTTGTGTGTCCCAGCCCTTAGGTTCTTCTGACCCAAGCATTTTATGTATCAATTTCTGAGATTGTTCTGCCAATGAAAGTGGGCCGAGCACGCCCAGGGTGACGCCAATTTTGTCAGCGTAGTTCGTATTGACTGACAAAAACGTGCTGTTGATGAACAGTAAGCCGGCATAGGGCATATCATTTTTGTCGGGCAGCGTGACGGTAATATCCGCAGGTGTCACCATGGTTTGCCCAAGGGTGTATGCACTAATCGCAGTGACGGTGCTGGTGTCTCTAATGCTCCATTGCAAGGGCGTCAGTAACCAAGACGGTTCCGGGTGCGTTGCTTGTTTTTCGGAATCATAGAATGCCAAATAGAGTCCGTTGGTATAGCCCCCATCGTCACCTAGAAACAGGTCGTTGTCCAACGTGAATGAAACCCATTCAAACTCTGCATATACGGACGCAGGCATCAGTAAGGCAACCAGAGACAAAATATTTTTTAAATAAAGCACGTTTACCTCTCTGGTTTACTCATCATCGTTCGCCTCCATTTTTATACAGGATGTTTAAGCTGAAACACAAGGGCCACAAAAAGGTAATAGAATCAGGTAGCCGAAGCCGGCATCGAGCTATTAACTTGTATTCAAGGTAGAAAGGCCCAATATCATGAGCTTAGTACACAGACAACAACGAGGCTACGCGTGATCAGAACCTGTACCCACTGTAGATCAAAGAACCGTATTCCGGCTCGGTATATTGCTGCCACCGGCAAGTGTGGAAGCTGCAAGCAACCGTTACCACCCCAGGCTAGTCCTGTAAGCGTGGACGCTGTCAATTTTGATGACATAATTAATAATGCAGCTGTACCGGTTTTAGTGGATTTTTGGGCTGAGTGGTGTGGTCCATGCAAGATGGTTGCGCCCGAATTCGCTAAGGCTGCCGCCAACCTGGCAGGCAAGGCGATTTTGTTAAAGGTCAACACAGAATCCGAGCAACAACTGGCTGCCCGCTTTGGTGTTCGCAGTATCCCCAATTTCAAATTATTTGTGGGTGGTAAATTGAAATTTGATCAGGCAGGGGCACTTTCTGCTGCCCAGATTCAGCAGATCGTGGGCCAGTTTGCCGAATGAATTAATTTTTAACCCAATTACCCGATGAATTCTTGCGATAGCTTTTCTCCACCGCAGACCAAGCTACCTTATGGCTGGTGGCTTCTCGGGAATCATCACCCTTGCGGTCTTTCTTGTCGGCGTATTGCTCCCAGGCATTATTAAACGCTTCCTTGTAAATTTCCTGGGCATGTGAGGGGAGATGCTGCTTTACTTGGTCAGGAAGGTCGGTTTTGTTTTGATACGGCATTTTACTATCCTCCTTTCGGGAATATCCCGGGTTATCTTTGCATTTCAAACTCGTTCAATTGGCGGCTTATCTCATGGAGTTTGGAAACTTCAAAGTCACGTATGTTTTCCATTAGTTTTTTTACCTCTGGAATCTGGGCGTCGGTAGTGCAAAAGTCATAAATGTTAACCAGTTTCTGACGGACTTTTACCATCGCGAACATTAAGGAATCGATATCACTGGCGTTCACATTTTCTAATGTGGCTTGGGCTTCATCCTCTTCATCGACAGGGTAGTATCGTATATAAGTATCCATGATGTTCTTCCTGTTTGACTTCGGAACCTCTTCAATCATTTCTGTGGTCTTGGATTCAAGGGTTTCCAAGTACTCAAGTGCAGCACTTAACCGGGTGTCGTTTACCGCGCTTTCTTTATTTTGGATTTTTTTCAGTAAATCTTTATGAAGTGTTCTGCTCATTTCGATTATGGAACTGACTGTTTTCGCTGCCATCGTTTTATACCTTTGTTTGTCAACTATGTTGAGGTTATGCTGGAACAGGATGCGTGTAGTGTGCCGACTATTTTTAATATTCATTCACGAAAAACGGCTTCCACCGCTAACTCACCTGCTTGCCCAAGAACGTCTTGATTCATACTTAAAGGGCTATTCAGGAATGCCTCCCCGATAAGCTCGTTTACCAATCGAGTCACGACCAACTCCCGCGCTGCGTCAACAGACTCCAGTGATTCCCCGTATAGCACACGTCTTTCGACTTCTTCATGAGACTTTGTCTTTTCAAAAATCCAACGCTCAAACATCTGTTTACCCAGCAATTTATATCTAGGCTGGTGACCAGCACAAACGACATAGAAACATTGTTGAGACAAGTACGGGTCATTCAATTTATTGTCGATATCGTGTAGTGCCTTCAGGGTTTGTTCCGCTTCGTCTTTCGCAGCTAATGCGATGAGAGATTGAAACGCGGGCTGTAACGTGCGGTTAAATTTCCTGACAGCTACGTACTCCATTAACGGCCATTCGGAAGAGTTGACTAAAGTTTGCACTGCGTCCTGAATGGGGGAAAGGTCCGCAGCGGTGAAATTTTCATCCGTTCGAATGTCAGACAGGGCAGTCATTACTTGATTTTTTTCACGCTCGCTTGTGTTTCCATTTAGCGCGCTTAGAAATAAAAAAAGCGGAATGTGGGCTAGAGCCTTTAATTGATGGTAGTAAGTGTCATTAATAGTAAAGACCGAACGGCTCCTACCTTTGGCAAGAACAATCCGGCTGTCGAGACGGACAACGACCGGTATGCTCCCGTTGTCCAGTCGCTGACGTGTACTGCCAGTCACAATGAGTAACTGATCATGGAACTGTTTATTGAGGCTATTCAGCGGTCCATCAATCGGGCGCGCTGACGTGTCTTCCATAGTTATGTCGTTCACGTTTATTCACTTCTATAATGCGTTTTTAGTTACTGAATCGTGGCTAAATTCAACTGATTCCATGCAGACATTCCACCCAACAGGTTGCGGACATCTTTATAACCTCCGCGGCGAAGAATACTGACGCCAAGCCCAGCCCTGTGTCCCACGCCACAGGTCACTATCACTGGACGACTTTTATCAAAATCAAGCTCATCCAGTTTATGGAGTAAATGGCCGACGAAAATATTTTCAGATCCGGGAATATGCCCCTTGATGAATTCGTCTTTCTCGCGGACATCCAGAATCTGGAATGATAGCGGATCATCCTTTAGTTCCTGTGCTGAGATAGTGCCGCTAGTCGATATTGGCGCTCCAGATTTTCGCCAATTTCCGAATCCGCCGGCCAATGCACCTTTCACATTGTCGATCCCGATTCGGGAAAGATAAGTGACGGCGGTATCGATATCGCTCTCGCGGTCGGTAATCAAATAAATCTCAGAATTTTTATCCGCCACCCACCCACCGAAAACGGGTAACCCGCCTAGCCATATACTATAACTATCGCTAACGTGGCCACCCGCGTAAGCTTCCGGTTCTCTCGTATCGTAGACAAGTGTTTCCTTATTTTTTTCTCGAATAGTATCAACATCGACTATTTGAATTGTACCTGTGCTGTTTACCGGTGCTATTCCACCTTCCAGATTCACTTTTTCCATATGCCGAAAGAAGGGAGGTCGGGACAATTGTTCACTTCCTTTTTTGTTGGCGAACTCTTGCCGGCTTAGTGTGAACACATCGTTTTCTTTTTTTTCAACACCAAGGGTTGAAGAAGGGCGCGAAGCCATCCCACTACCGCAGACGGAACCTGGACCGTGGGCCGGGAGTATTAAAGCCGTATCCCCCAACCCCGATAATTTAGAATGAACTGAATCATAAAGAATGGCTGCATTTTCAACGGATTTATTTCGGTCGGTTAGATCTGTTCGTCCTGTTGTTCCGAAAAATAAGGTGTCGCCTGTGAAAACTCCCCAGGCGGGCTTATTACCTTCAGATTCGTATATTGCATAACACATGCTTTCTGGAGTGTGCCCCGGCGTATGCAATGCACGTAGTTTTAAAGAACCCAGTGTGACGTGCTCGCCATCTTCTAGACGGAGATCCCCGTGGCCGAAGAGCTCATGGGTGCCATTAACAATTTGTGCTCCTGTTTGTTGAGCTAGAAAGGTAGAACCCATGACGAAATCTTCCTGGCGGTGGGTCTCAAATATGTATCGGATTTGCACTCCCCGCTCTCTTGCTGCTTTTAGGTATTCTTGCGTGTCGCGTCTCGGGTCAATCAGAGCGGCATTATGGCCATCTGAAAGTAGATAAGCGAAGTGCGCTATTTCTGGCGTCTTAAAAGATAGTAGTTCCATAACCCATTATCCTTCTTTGGTTTTCTTGTTTGCGTTGCTGGTAAAAGCGAACCATGTCGGTTCGTCATGTGGCGCTCGGTGATAGCTATGGCGATACAAGTAATGTGCCAACAAATTCCGGACTCCTGATCCGATGCTTTTTTGCTTTCTGAAACTTAAGGATTCTTCTCTCCCAAGGAATTAATTTATTCATCACGCGTGCGAATTGGTATGGAGATTGAAAGCGGTCAGCTGTTATCGTGATTCCACGGTAACAATGAAACTATTTACGATATTAATTGATACAATTTACAGGACGTAATCATGGACAGAAAAAATCAACACTTTATGCAGGACCCCCGATCTCAGTATGATTTATCTGAGACAAAATACGATTCATCACAACCCGATCCAGGGCTTGATACGCTGTTACAACCTAAAGCGGATCACGGAGAGAGATCGTATAAAGGGTCGGGCAGGTTAACTGGACGTAAAGCCTTAATTACAGGCGGAGACTCTGGAATTGGAAGGGCAGTGGCAATTGCCTTTGCCCGAGAGGGAGCGGATTTGGTTTTGACTTATCTGGAGAGTGAGGAAACCGACGGCAAAGAAACCGAGCAATATTTAGCAGATAGCGGAGTGAAGGTATGCTCAATTGTTGGCGATATTTCTAATGAAGAATTTTGCAAAGAGCTGGTCCATTTTGCTGTAGATAGACTTGGATCTATCGATATCCTCGTTAACAATGCAGCTCAACAATACTACGTAGAAAAATTGGCTGATTTAACCTCAGAGCAATTTCAAAAAACCTACGCTACCAACGTATTTTCAATGTTTTGGATTACTAAGGCTGCTGTGCCTCACATGCCAAAAGGGTCGAGTATCATTAATACGACGTCTATCCAATCCTACCAGCCCTCCGCCGGTTTGCTTGATTACGCGTCCAGCAAAAGCGCGATTACCGGTTTTACCAAAAGCCTCGCAAAAATGCTAATTAACGAGGGAATACGGGTAAACGCTGTCGCCCCCGGCCCTATTTGGACACCATTGCAGCAAAGTGGGGGACAGCGCCCTGAAAAGATAGAAAATTTTGGTCAGGGTGTTCCTATGGGTCGTCCCGGGCAGCCAGCGGAACTCGCACCTATGTACGTCTATCTTGCTTCTCAGGAATCGAGTTACGTTACTGCAGAAGTGATGGGGGTTACTGGGGGAGGTCACCTACCCTAATAAATGGAAACTAAATGAGTAGCCGCATCAGTAAAGTCTGTCTTTGCTGTTGCGGCTCCAGGATAATTTCGCTAGGGTGCCTTTTTCTATTCAATGGGCATATGGAAATTTACAAGGCGATTTTCTCATGCTTACCCATTTCTTCGGGCTGCACGTCGTTATTTGTGAACAATTTAAACATGCCCTTAATACCGGGATGGACGGTCCAAACCTCGGCATCCTTTAATTCAAAACGCATTACGCAAAGGCTCGGGTCATCGCGGCCAAGTTCATACCAGGAGTCGACGGGATTTGACCAGAACTTATCGACTATTTGTGGGTTATCTTCCGTTTTCAAAGTGCCTGATATACAGGCGAATACTTTATGATTTTTGCTAGAGAACTGAGCCATCGCGGGCCCGCCTTGCGCTATCCGGTTGGTCTTGGTCGTGAAAATCCAGAATTCGCTATCTGCGTTTTTATCCAGTTGCACGGTCATTGGCTCGCTATGTTCGTCGTTCGCGTTGAGGCCAATCATGATGAAGGGACTATCATCCAAAGCTTCCCAAAGTTCCTTTCTTGTAGACTTACTCATATCAAACCTCCGATTGTTTAGATTTACTTCCAGTTTGTTGTTCTCGTTTATTTAGTCGCAATTTTGGGGCCAATTCTATGGCGCTGCTAATGGCACTATATTGATTACGTATTTACCTGAGACCACGTCCTACTATCTGAAATATTTTCAAAAATTTGAAAAAACTATAAAGAGTGAGGCGCAAATTGTTTCTATTTTGATCGCAGTTTGACGATCGCAGAAAGTAAGGGTTATACGAATCGCATCGGCCTATTCTGTTCGGTTTTCGGTTCTGCCTTGAGTAGAGATGGCAGCGTTGAATTTTCAGATTTCGATAATGAATCCAGATCGCTCTACGATGAACTCAGATTGGCTCAGATTTCGCAGAGCGAAGATAGTATGCAAATTCACTTTTCGTATTAATCTATGGATAGGCACCGAGTATGGAGAACAAAACGTTTGATATCGTAGTGTTTGGAGCGACCAGTTTTGTCGGTCAAATTCTCACGAGCTACCTGGTACAGTACTTTTCGAATAACCGGGAATCCCTGCATTGGGCTATAGCCGGCAGGTCTTTGGAAAAGCTAAAAAATTTGAGGGAAAGCCTGGGGGAAGAGGGCAGGACTCTACCCATTCTAGTCGCTGATGCAAGCAATGAAGCCGAATTAACCACGTTGTGTAAGCAGACTCGCGTCGTGATATCTACGGTGGGCCCTTACGCATTGCATGGTGAAACAGTCATAAAGAGTTGTGTTGAAAGTGGCACAGATTATTGCGATTTGAGTGGTGAGACACATTGGATCAAGCAGATGCTGGAAAAATATCAAGCCGAGGCGCAAAAATCCGGATCCAGGATTGTTAATTGTTGTGGCTTCGATTCTATTCCGTCGGATATGGGGGTCTACTATTTACAACAACAAGCCCTTCAGAAATCAGGCGTGCCAGTCGCCCATATTAAAATGCGGGTTAAATCTCTTAAAGGCGGGATGTCGGGTGGCACAGTGGCGAGCTTAATCGACGTGTTTAAAAGGGCGTCGAAAGATGAAAATATACAACGCGAGCTAAACGATCCTTATTCACTGTGCCCGAAAAACCACGGGTTCACTGTTCGCCAACATAGAGTTAAAAACGCTGAGTTTGACGAGGATTTTAATAGCTGGATCGCTCCTTTTGTAATGGCGTCGATTAATGAAAGTGTGGTTCACCGCAGCAATGCTCTGTCGGACAACGGCTATGGGAAAGGCTTTTCGTATAATGAAGCCATGTTGACGGGGCAGGGCATAAACGGTCGAGTAAGGGCCATCGCGGTTGTTGCCGGTATAGGCGGGCTATTTGTTAGCGCGGCGATAAAGCCGCTGCGGGGGTTGATGAAACGAGTTTGGTTACCAAAATCGGGTGAAGGCCCGAGCCGCAAAGAGCGGAAAGAAGGGCGCTTCGATTTACGTTTCTGGGGGCAATCGGAAACGGGAGAAGTAATTAAAATTAAAGTAACCGGAGATCGGGACCCTGGTTATGGGACCACGAGCAAAATGCTGGGACAGGCGGCGATCAGTCTCGCAGTGGATCATGTTGAAGACAATATCAAGGTTGGACGCAAAGGTGGATTTTGGACGCCTGCCACCGTGTTTGACCAACGCTTTATCGATCGACTAAGAGAGTATGCGTTATTACGTTTTGAACGGATTGCCGATTAGATGCGTATCGCACAGCGCGATTAGTCCGGTTTTAGAGACGTATGATATATCCGATATTCCTCATTATCGGCTTTTTCAAAAAACAACTATTATTCAAATATTACAGTAACTTATAGCTGAAGATGGGAATCTAGGACCGCTTCTGTAGGTATACCTTAAATTCATATTCCAAAGGTGAGCTATAAAAGTTTGAATGGAAATTTCTATTCAAGCTTTCGGATAACTTTTACCGTATCATCAATTTCTGATGCATCAATATACCCAATGAATACTGGATTCTCCGATACCAGCTTCTTTACGTCAGCGCTCCCGTTGACAGTTTTGGGTGGTTGACCTTTACCCGTAAAAATCCGCTGAGACCAATATGCTCTCAACTGTCCTTCATTCTTTTCAAGAATTTTCTCATTAAATTTATCCCGGGCTGACGTACCCGGTTGCTGTTCAATAGGTACAGCCGAGCTACCGTCCGGAAATTTCGTTTTCTTCCCTAAGAATATGGCACCAAGCCACTTATCATTGAGCTCTGATACAGAATTACTTGGGTTTACAATCACGACTACATCGGCAAAGGAATGGGAAGAAAGAAATGATATAATACAAGCTACTAAAGTAGCCGTTATATTGAATCTAATCATATTAATCCCCTCTCTAAAATACTAAGTCAATTGCTGCGGCGACTACTTCAATTTTGGTTTCTTGCGGAGGAAGGCACATCCCGCTCATAGGATCACATGGAGTTGCTTCAGTTGTAGATTCTGAGTACTCCAATTTAAACGCTGTACCGGGCAAATAGTCCCAGCGTATCCCTATTGTGTGAGTTTCCGTTTCTGCGAGAAAGAAAGCGGCTCTATCTTGCTCAGAATAGGTATAATGGGGTGTAAAATTGCCCATAGTGTATCCCACCGAAGCATACCCAAATTTATCCTCTAAGCCGGTGTCATTATCCTCAAGATTTCCGTATTCACTTCTAAACTTGAAATTTTCATAGTCTGCGATCACGGCATATGCCGAATAAATTAATTTAGTATCTACGCCCAATCCTTCAATTGCTGAATCCATCGTGTTATACACAGCACGTAACTTTATCCAATCGTAAGCTAGCATAAAGTTAATACCTATCATGTCAGTCAGCTCACCGGGTGATCCCAGGAACTCGATTTGCTCCTCCCCCGTCCAAATCTGTGTGGATAATTCAAAGTCACCTAGATAGCGAAAATCGTTCAGAGAAACACCCGTCGTTGTTGAATATGGTGCAACGTACATGTCTGTCGGGGCTCTTAACCAATAGTAGGCATAGGATGTATCTAAAAAGTCGGAATAATAGAACAGTGGTGCGCGGAATCGTCCAAAGTTGATCTTTGTATTGTCAGTTACAGCAAGCGTGGCATATGCCCATTCAAACGAAGTATCAAAGCTTTTCTCATTTGACCCTTTTGCTACCGCTTGTACCGTTGCTGAAACCGATTCGTTTACTTGGGCGAAAGCCTGTATGGCCATTGTACTTTCCGGCAAGAAGCGCAATGTATTATCGTATGCACCGCCGGTGACGTTATCAACAACATACTCTGCATCATCGCTTCCCAATGTTTGTCCGGCAGCAACCGACGCAAAACCGCTCCATATAATATCAGCAGCATAGGATAATCCCGGTGTCATGAAGCAACTAGCCAACATTAACCTGCTGATTACTTGCGCAATAGTAAATTTCGTTCTAGCCATCTATATATCTCCATTTTTTGATAAGAAATAGCTTACTCTAATTCAGACAATGTCTCTTAGACTGCTAGTGCTGCCACGCCAGATTGAACCCTGTCGGTGCTTTATGCCATTACATCTACAGCATCTTTCTAAGCTGTATTCAGGTTGTTAATTGTGTTGTGGATTTCCTCCGTAGAATATTGTGTTTTTGATGCAAAATAACGAACCTCCTATGCCACGACGGCAAACCCACGGCCTTGCTCTCCTGCCCTAGCTGTCTCATTTGGCAGTATGTAGCACTAGTCTGGTTAGCGTTTATTTTGCTCGCTACTGGACTCTGTATCGACAACCAACTTGCCAAAATTACGTTGACTGGTGTCGCGAAACTCTAGCAGATTCATTGATGCATTTAGTTTACTTGTCATCAGTTTGGAACCGGATGCTAACGCAGTGAATTCAATGGAAAACAAATAATGAAGCCAGCAGTGGCTACATTAGTAATCTAATAGATTCTAGTTTGAATCGATAAGCGTCTGAACCAATTCACTTTTCCACACCTTCATGCTTCTATTGCTTAGAGTGTAGACCAATTTTTGGTTGGTTGTAGGAACAATATGAGTGAATGCGCGAGACAACATATATAGCAAGAACTCGTAGGCCATCCCATGTGCTCTACCATCAGTGTCTTGACCGTGGTGCGGTGTCCGAGGAATTGCCGTGTTGCCTGTACTGAGTGGGCGACCGACCAAACCAGCGCTTGAAGGCGCGCCTAAAACTCGCGTTGTCGTGATAATTCAAGAGAGAAGCGATAGCTTCGACGGATAATTGACTTCCACTCAAATAGTCGGCTGCTTGTCGTGACAGAATCTCGTCGCGAATCTGTCGAAAACTGCAGTCTTCTTTTTTGAGTTTGCGCGCCAGAGTGCGTTTGCTCATAAATAGGGCGGCCGCTGCCTCTTCTTCACTAAGCGTTCCGGGTGGTCGGGATAGCATCATCTTCTTGAGTCGGGTCTGGTAGCTTGGCTTCTGGGTCTGAAGTTCCGCAAGCATGGACTCACACTGCTGCAATGCTAGACGATAGTTTTCATTATTGGCAGAGGCGTTGGGTTCCCGGCACAGCATCATTGGCAATCTGAGCATAAGGTGATCGCAACCAAAGCGAATCCGCCCGGACATGCACTTTGAATAGATCTCCTGGTACTGAGGAGGCGGGTAGGCAAAGCCGATTTCAGCTTCGTGCAGGGGGCGGCCCACAATGAATTCGCCGAACGCAAGCAGCGTCATAATGATCGTCTCTGCCACGCAGCGCTGGAGATCGTCGTCCAGCTGCATCAGGAAAACCAGTCTGCATTCCAGGTGGTCTTCAATCTGCTGCAAATGCAGCTGAATAACGCTGACGCGCGTAGGCAAGAAGGTGTGTATCGCCTGGAGCGCACTGAGCAAGTCTGGGCTGCTGGAGGCGGCGAACCCCATCGCACCGTGAGTAGCTGGCGTCAGGCGCTTGCCCACCCGTAAACCGAATTCTGGCTGGCCGGACAGCGCCAATGCGTTGCGCAGAATCTGTATCTGCTGGCCTGGCGTAAGAAGGCTGTCCTCACTCAGGAACTGCTTGATGGGGAGGCCGGTGCCATGCAGTAATCTGGGCAATTGGTTGAAGGTCAGATCTAGCTCGCGGGCAATAAGTCGTGAATAGTTTGACGGAATACCAGTTTCCACAGTTTCTAAACCATCCTGTTGAGTCCACGTAATATGCGCTTCCAGGGAACGTGTTTAAGTGTCTTTAAATGTCCCCGTCATGTCAACAAATGTCCTCGTTGAGGTGGCGGTAAAATGTCAGCCTAAAGCCTAGACATTAACCGAGGAATAGAATTAATGGGTAAGCTTACCTTTATCGAACATAATAACACCAAACATGTCGTGGAATTGGAGGCAGGAGATACATTGATGCAAATCGCCGTTAATAATGCAGTTCCGGGTATTGACGGGGATTGCGGTGGGGAGTGTGCTTGCGGTACTTGCCACATGATCGTTGCGGAGGAGTGGTTTGACGAGACCGGTGCGATGGCCGATGCCGAAGAACAAATGCTATCCATGACTCCGGAGAGGGCGAAAACCTCACGCTTGGGTTGCCAGGTCAAGGCCAAAGAGGCCATGGATGGTATGACCGTTCACTTGCCAGAATTTCAGATGTAATCTCGGAGCGTACGAACTATGTCAACAGAAATAATTACAATTGATAACATTCAGAAAAAAGTGATCAACACCACGTCTAAAGTGGTGCCGATGTACTCGCAAATCAAGGCTCTAAAGGTGCTGATGAAGACCAAGAAGAAGATCATCGGCACAAAGCGCCCCCAGATCAACTTCGTCGAAAAACCTTTGCCTGACGTCAAAACACTGGCGCTCGAAGACATCGACACCAGTAACCCTTTTCTCTATAGGCAAGGCCAATGGGGTGCTTACTTCGCCCGGCTGCGTGACGAGGCGCCGGTTCACTATCAGAAGAACAGTCCCTTCGGGCCATTTTGGTCGGTGACACGCTATGAAGACATTCTGTTCGTGGACAAGAGTCATGAGCTTTTTTCCTCGGAGCCGCAAATCATCCTGGGTGATCCCCCGGAGGGGCTGGCGGTAGAAATGTTCATCGCCATGGATCCGCCCAAGCATGACGTGCAACGTCGGGCGGTTCAGGGCGTTGTGGCGCCAAAGAACCTGAAGGAAATGGAAGAGCTGATTCGCAGTCGTACTAGAGAGGTGCTCAGTAGCCTGCCCTTGGATAAACCCTTCAACTGGGTGCCAGCAGTATCAAAGGAACTCACAGGGCGTATGCTGGCTACACTGCTGGATTTCCCTTATGAAGAACGCCATAAATTAGTCGACTGGTCTGATCGGATGTCTGGCGCATCATCGGCAACTGGTGGCGAGTTTACCAGTGAAGATGTGTTTTTTGATGACGCTGCAGATATGGCTCGAGCTTTCTCCGACCTTTGGCGCGACAAGGAGGCACGTCGCAAGGCAGGCGAGGCACCCGGTTTCGACTTGATCAGCATGCTGCAGAGCAACGAAGACACCAAAGATTTGATTAATCGTCCGTTGGAGTTTATTGGTAATCTGGCGTTGCTTATCGTGGGCGGCAATGACACCACGCGTAACTCCATGAGCGGCGGGGTGTTGGCTTTGAACCAGTTCCCCGAGGAATTCGCAAAATTGAAAGCAAATCCGGATCTGATTTCGAACATGGTTTCGGAAATCATCCGTTGGCAAACCCCGCTGGCGTATATGCGCCGGGTCGCCACGCAGGACGTGGAGCTGTGCGGGCAGACCATCAAAAAGGGTGATCGCGTATTGATGTGGTACGCCTCGGGCAATCGGGATGAGCGGAAATTTGAAGCCCCAGATCAGTTTATTATTGATCGTAAGGACGCCCGAAATCATATGGCATTTGGCTACGGCGTCCACCGCTGCATGGGCAACCGTCTGGCCGAACTACAATTGCGCATTTTATGGGAGGAGCTGCTGAAACGATTCGACAATATTGAAGTTGTTGGCGAGCCGGAACGTGTGCAGTCCAACTTCGTGCGGGGCTATTCCAAGTTGATGGTCAAACTGACCCCTAAACGTTGAGACAGCATGTAACCAGTATGTCGTCCGAACAATTCGACTATGTTGTGGTCGGTGCGGGTTCGGCCGGTTGCGCTGTTGCCAATCGGCTCTCCGAGAGCGGCCGCCATGGCTCACTGGGCTGCGGGGTCTGCTGCACTGCAGTTGCATTTCGCGCCAGTGCTGTACGCTGATCACGGGCGGGATCTGAAGACTGCGATGAGCGGTTATGGTTACGCGGTGATGATCTACGGGCTAAGAATCTCATTTAATCCAGATTGGACGGGGGGACCACGAAGTAGCTCTCCGAATGGCGACAGTTGGTAGTATCGGCATGCTTCGAAACGGATTCGGGGTGGAATCAACGAGAGCCAATTTTCTTTTTTATGACAGGTGATTCGGATAGTTTTCATTTTCATTCGAAAAGTCGAATCACTATGGGCGTGACGATGCCCAGAAGGCCCTTTATTGATTCTATTGCCGCGCTTTCCGGCGTGTTTCCGGAAGATATCAAACTGAATCACCGGAGTTTTCATTTAGATAAAACCGAAAGTGATGTATTAAAGTTACGTCTTAGGGCAATCATCGATGAAACCTGCAAGCACCCTGGAAAACACCCGCCGGCCGAAATCGATTTACCACGATCCCAATGAACCCTAAAAGAAAGCCACCAAAGCCCAACATCGATAACCTGGATCATATTGGGCAACCGTTCAAACAAACGGGTTCTCGTCATCTTGTTATCTCGAAACCCAGATACCAGGCGCAGATCTGGATCTAGAATACGCCTTGAAATTTCTCTTCAGCTATAACGCAATTCAACAACGTACAATAGCTATCGGCGTGAAATCGAAAGGTTATTGCAGTGGAGCTGGCGGATCAACGAAAGCTCGGTCATGATGTTAAAGCGGGAGCATATCGAAGAGTTTATCCGGTTTTGCTTTAACCCGCCGAAAGCGTGGATTGATACCAAAAACGTTTCTCGCTTTAAATCGAAAGACGGCTTGCGTGTTAGTAATTCCGATTGGCATCCATATGTTGTCGCCATTTCAAAATCAGATATCAAAACAGGAAAACTATCGGATACGAAAGACTTCTGTCCATCGCAATCATCCATGAAAACTATGAATACTTAATGCAAGAGGGCTTGGTTGAGTCTAATCCTGTGGCCCTTATTAAGCAAAAGAACAAATTCATCGGGAAAGATCAAACCAAATCTATGGTGCGACGCATCAGCAATTTGCAATGGGATTATGTGTTAGAAGTCGCTGAAGTGCTAGCAGACGAAGATCCGGAACAATATGAACGCACCTTATTTGTGATGAACTGCCTGTTTGCGATGTACTTAAGAATTTCAGAATTGGTAGCAGATGAACGTTCAAGCCCTGTAATGGGTGATTTCAGAAAAGACCATGATGGTACTGGTGGTTACATGTAACCGGTAAAGGGAACAAAACCAGGACGATTACGGTATGTAATGCCATGTTGCGTGCCTTAAAACATTATCGTAAATACCTTGGACTTTCTACCTATCCAACCCTTAATGAACAAACACCGTTGGTTGCGAAGCTGAAAGGTAAAGGCCCGGTCACGAGTACACGTCAAATACGCCGGTTAGTGCAAGATTGCTTCGATGCCGCCTATGAGAAAATGAAAGCGGATGGGCTGGAAGAAGACGCGGCTGATCTGCGTTCGGCAACTGTTCACTGGCTACGCCACACGGGCATTTCAGAGGACGTGAAGTTTCGCCCGAGAGAGCATGTAAGAGATGATGCTGGCCATGCCAGCATCGCTACCACAGATCGATATATTGATTCCGATTTGCGCGAAAGACATGCTTCAGGGCGAGAAAAACGACTGAGAGATATTTAACGATATCATAGGGTTAGAGGCCAAAGTGTGGCAAAAACCTCCCTATATTGTTGGTGACCCTTAGTTTGGTTAAATCAAATGATGGTATTCAGATAGGTACGCAACGGTCTTACTGAGCCCCTGCCGTTGCAGGTTTTCAAGGTATTCTTCGACCGTGTACAGTGGATTCCGGTAATGAGTTCTGTCTTCCTCGAAACAGGTCAGCACCAGCGGCGGTTGTAAGTCGATCAGATCCAGGATGAAGTCATCAGGATGCTGGGCAACAACGTTGTAAGGCATCAGGCTTTCAGCCGGAAAATCTTTCAGATTGGCTGTCACGATGATCTCTGCGTTGGCGCGTAAAGCAGCTGCCAGCACATGGCGATCATCTGGGTCCGGTAATATCAGACCGTCGATTGTAGGTTCGTAACCGGTGACTAGCGAATCCGGAATGGCGTCGATCATCATATCCCGTAGCCCTTCCAGTTTCTCCTGGCTCAGATCCGGACGCTTAAGCAGTAGATTCCGAATCCATTCCTCGTGAATATCCAACGTCCAACGGGCACGAAATAGATCAGTTTGCGCCAGGAACATGAGCACGCTGCGCAGCGGTGCCGGGTACAACACATTGGCATCGTAAATGACCGTGAAGGTTGCCATCTATTCCATTAAATCCATTTCTTGAGACAGTTGCGCCAGCCGCGCCATGGTCTTTTTGCTCTCGGCCTTTTGCTGGGCTTTGTATTCCATCAGATCCTTGAAATAGATTTTTCGGCGATTGCCCGCCATGTGGAATGGCAGCTTGCCAGTATCCAGAACCTGACTGATCAGATACGGGCGGGAGATGTTCAGAAAAGCCGCCGCTTGCTGGGTAGTCAGTTCCGCATGGATCGGGATGATGGAAATTGCATTGCCCAACGCCATCTGATTCAAAATATCCGCCAGCATATGGATGGCCTTGATCGGTACTGTGATTTCCTGGTTGTCATCAATCAGCCGCAGCGTGGTCTGGTCGCCTTGGCCTGTGCAGGCTGCCAGAATGCGTCCACTGGCCGCTGCAAGTTCGGCTTCCTGTTCGCTGGGCATGTCGTAAAAATGGTTCTGTTGTGTCGCCATGGCGGACACCTCGTGTCGCTGTGTACTCATCAGGTAATTATACCCTTTAGGTACATATTCGCAATATTCGAATACAGGCGAAATATTAGAAACAAAACGACACAGGAACACCTGGCAATGTAACGCCTTATAAATCAGCCACTTGGTAAACTCGCCAACTTTCGGGCCAACTGGAGAGCAGGAAGATGGCGACGACCAACAAGGGCAAACGACGGCAACTGCTGACGGACGTGCAGTATGACGCGCTGTATGGAGTGCCTGTTTTCGGACCCGAGGAACAGGATCATTACTTTAACCTTAATGACCTGGAGCAGGAGGTGTTTGACAGTTTTCGCGTCCCCGGCATCCAGGTCTATTTTGTCCTGCTGTTGGGGTATACCCGCCACAGCAATGTGATCCGGGATATTGAATGGGAAACCTGTAAGGTCGATATCGCCTACATCTTGCAACGGCATTTTCAGGGTAAAAAGGTTCGCAGGATTGCCCTGACCCCCAACCGAAAAAAGCGGCTTTATGACCGTGTGCTGGACTTGTTGAGGTTAAGTCCTTTTACGGACAAGGTGGAATCCAAGCTGCAGAAAGAAGCCATCCAGATTGCCGCCCGCCAGGCCGATCAGCTGGCGATTTTTGATGAATAGATCGATTACTTGCAGCACCTGAATGCGGTGATTCCACCACTGTACAAGTTTCAGAAACTGATTTCCCACGCTGCAGACGTGGAAGCCGATCGACTCACCAAGCTGCTGCAACGTCATCTTTCCCCTATGCTCAACACCAAGCTGCACCAATTGCTGGCCGCTACGGGACCACAGTCACTGGCTAGTCTCAAGAAGCTGCCCAGAGATTTCAGCAAATCCGAGATCGGTCGCGAGATCAAACTGTTCGATTGGGTGCGGGATATCGCTGCTGACACCCACTCCGTGATGGAGAAGTTGAATCTGTCGCAAGGGAATGTGGCCTACTACGGCTCCATGGTGGAGTACTACAGCATCACCCAATTGCGAGCAAAGAATTTTGAGACCGTTGCACTGTATCTGGTCTGCTATCTTCAATCCCGTCTCAGCCAGATTCAGGATACGCTGGTGGCGGCGTTTATTTTTCAGGTACGCAAACTGGCTGCCGAGGGCAAAGCGGCGAGCCGGGACAAAGTGTTTGAAGCTCTGGCTTCCATTGAGGAGAAAGTGAAACAAGCCGGTCCTGTGCTGAGACTGTTTGTGGATGAGAAGATCGCCGGTGACACGCCGTTCCAGAAAGTTCGCAAACGTGCTTATCAGCTGCTGGGTGAGCAGGATATTCCGGTGGTCAGCGACGAACAATGGCTGGATAAAGACCGGCTGATTCGGGAGTCCCGCTGGTCCGCGCTACAGATATCTGTGGAGTTACTGGTGCAGCAAAAACTGGACGCGCTCCACGATAAACTGGCACTGGTATCTGACCGCCTCAATACCGGCGCCAATGAGTCAGTGGTATTGAAAACCAAAAATGGCCAGATCCGCTGGGTCATCAAATACACCCACAAAAAAGAAGAAGTGAACAATCCTTTCTTTGCCCGTATGTCTCAGACGCATATCGCGGATCTGCTGAACTACGTGAATCACCAGACCGGCTTTTTTCAACAGTTCCGCCATATCCGGCCAAGGGGCAAGGTGGAGGACAGCGACTTTGCCGCCCTGGTGGCCTGCATCATTGCCAATGCCACCCGATTCGGTCACTACAAGATGGCCGAGATCTGTAATATCAAACTAGATAAACTGAACTCCATTCAGGCCAACCTGTTGCGGATGGAAACCCTGGCTGAAGCCAATGATGTGATCAGCAACGCCATCGCTCAGTTACCCATTTTTCAGCATTATGCGATTCAGCCGGACAAGATCCACGGCAGTTTCGACGGTCAGAAATTCGAAAGTCGCCGCAATACCATTCGCACCCGCTTTTCCACCAAATACATCAAGACCGGCCCCGGTTTGTCTGGTGTGACGCTGAACGTCCATCACGTGCCCGTCAATGCCGGGGTGATTGGCTTAAATGAACACGAATCCCACTACGTGTTCGATATGCTGCACAACAATACGTCGGACCTGCAGCCGGATGTTCTGTCCACGGATACCCATGGCGTGAACCGTTTTAATTTTGCCTTACTGGATTTGGCAGGCTGGACCTTCGCTCCCCGGTATGCCCGCTTTGATAATGTCGTGGATGATCTATTTGAAGAAGTGGTTGCTCTAAATGAGATCATTATTTAACCTTGAAGTCAGTGTGGCTTAACAATAATTACCTAAAATAAATTTTTATATTCAATTAGTTATATCGTTCTTAGCTGAATGGCGCAGGAATCCCGGAAACCCCTCTTATTTGATTTCCAGTGCCGGGTGTTAGCCCAAAGATTCTTCTATACGCAAGATACAAGTCCTGTTGCATTAACTTGCCACTGAAACGAAACGTTAGGCAACTTTTCGATTAATGGGTATCCATATATTTCGCATTAAAACAGTAGGTTACGTTGGAATCGGCTGACTCCCGAGCCTTTTGTCGCCAGCCTTCAAATTATGCACTTGAAATCTATTAAACGTTCGTTAAGTATATAGCCAAGATTTGTTATGGGAGCCGGGTATGGCCAAAGAAAGCGCCGACGTAACTCGACAGCGCATTTTGCACCAGTGCTTGCCGCTATTCGCAGCTGCAGGTTTCGATGGGGTGTCTATGCGCCAGGTGGCGACAGCAACGGGATTGACCACCGCGGCGCTGTACTACCACTTCCCAGACAAAGAGCAGTTGTTCCTGGCGGTGGTGGAAGATTGTTTTTCTCAGCGGGTGACGCCGTTGATGCCAGGGCCGAAGTCCCCTGGAGATGATCCCTGGGCTCACCTGGAAGCATTCGTATCTGCGTTCGTTTCGCTGTTGGTGCGTGTTCCCAGTTTTCAACGCCTGATGCAGTGGGTGGCGCTGGATCGAGACGAAACCCGTGCCCGCCAGATGACTGAGCGTGTGTTTGAGCCCTTCTTTCTTGGCGTTGCCGATCTTTTGCCCGTGACGTTGGGCGAAGAGGAGCGACATGCGTTGACAGTGTCGGTGATGGGCCTGATGGTATTCCCGTTTGAAACGCAGGTGGCGCGACAGTGGCTACCCGGTTACAAGCCCCCATCCCAAGTATCAACTCAACTGGTACAGCACATTCTGAAACTGTTAAAAGCGGGCGTGACGGGATGAAGGGGATAGCAACGAGCCTGTTGATGGCATGCGGGATAGTGCTGCTGGGGTGTCAGGGGGAGTCCGGCAATCCTGTGGCAGTTCCGGAACCACACATTTACCAAAGTGACCTGTTACCGCTGGATCAGGCAGCACCCCGTCAGTTCATCAGTACCGGTTCCGTCGTGTCCGATCAGCGTATCGAAATCTCGTCCCGCCTGAGCGGCTATGTGCGCCAGCTCAAAGTAAAAGAAGGTGACAAGGTGCAGGCAGGCGCTTTGTTGGCGCAGATGGATGCGGCCGATGTGGAAGGCGCCATTCGGCAGGCGCAGGCGGCAGTAAGCGCGGCGCTGGCCGCACAGAAAGATGCGCAGACCGATTTGCAACGTTTTCAAAAACTGTATCAGCAGAACAGCATTTCCGAGAGCGACCTGCGGAAGGCGCAACTACGGCTGGATTCCACTACCGAGGCACACAATCAGGCGCAGGCCGAACTGGGCACTGCCGTTGCCCAGCGCGACTACTCCAGTATTCGCAGTCCCTTTGCTGCCAGCGTGGTGGCTCTCAATGTGCGGGCCGGAGACATGCTGGTGCCGGGAGAACCGATTCTCACCCTGGAATCCAATTCAGCCCTGATCTTTGAAACCTTTATACCGGAGCAGCGGGTTGGCCTGATCGACATCGGCATGCCGGTGCAGTTGCAACTGGATGCGTTGAGCCATCCGTTGACCGGTGCCGTGATCCGGATTGTGCGCTCCGGCGACCCGGTGACCCGCAGTTATCCCGTGAAGATATCCGTGCCGGAAAACGCGGACCTGATGCCCGGCATGTTTGGGCGGGCGCTGTTTGAATTGGGGCAGACGGACAACATTTTGTTGCCGCGTAGCGCCGTGGTGGAGCGGGGTGGTTTGAAAGGCGTGTTCGTAGTGGACAAGGATGATCTGGCGCATTTTCGCTGGCTGCGGCTGGGGCGTGAGTGGCCAGCACAGGTGGAAGTGATTGCTGGCCTGCAGCAGGACGAACAGGTAGTGGCATCCCCTGCGGCCAGCCTGAAAGAAGGGGATCGGATTCAGCCTAAGGATAACGGGCAGGGCAGGGAGTAAGTATGGCAAACCGCTCCTCACCGCCCTTCAGCCTAGCCGCCCTGCTGGCGGATATGTTCGTGACCTCCAAGCTGGCACCACTCATGATACTGGCCTGCCTGCTCCTGGGGATGCTGGCCTTGAGCAAAACTCCGCGGGAGGATAACCCGCAAATTGTCATTCCCGGTGCATCGGTACAGGTGACATTGCCGGGTGCCTCCTCCGAAGAAGTCGAGCAGTTAGTGGTGCGTCCGGTGGAAAGTGCAATCCGGCTTATTTCCGGCGTGGACGACTTCTACTCCACCGCGAGCAATTCAGTGGCCCGGTTCACTGTACAGTTTGAAGTGGGAGAGGATCAGGAGGAATCGCTGGTAAAACTCCACGATCGCCTGGCAGAGGTGAGACCCTTGCTGCCGGCAGACGCCGGTGCCCCGATCATTCGTAGTATGAATGTGGACGATGTGCCCATTGTCACCGTGACGTTGGCCTCTCAAAAATACGACGACTACGCTCTCAAACGGGTGGCCGATCGCCTCACCGATGGCTTGCGAACCATGCAGGATGTTTCGGCGGTGTATGTAAAAGGGGGGCGGGATCGTCAGATCCGGGTGGAGCTCAATCCAGATCGGATGCAGGCGTTTGGTATTACCCTGGATCAGGTGCGGCAAGTCTTGGCCGCATCCAATGTATCGGTGACATTGGGCGATGTCGTGCAGGCCGGTGAGCGGCAGCAGGTGTTTCTGGAGGGCTATCTTGCAACGGCTCAAGAGCTGGAAACCCTCGTGGTGGATCAGGTGCAGGGCAGAACCCTGTACCTGGGCAACATTGCCGAGATCGTCGATGGTCCAGAACAGGAACGCCAGAATCTGAGTCGATTTGGTTTCGGCCCGGCGGATGCCCGCTTTGGCCGCTATGTGGATGGCGATGTGCCGGCGGTGACGCTGGCGGTCGCCAAACAGCGGGGCACCAACGCCGTGTTAGTCGCGCGGGATGTGTTGGCGCGGGTGGAATCCATGCGGCAGCAATTCGTGCCGGCGGACATCGATCTGGTGGTAACCCGCAATGATGGCCAGATCGCCGATGATACCGCCAATGAACTGATTCACCACCTGGGTATCGCCGTGTTGGTGGTGTTCCTGGTGACACTGGTATTTCTAGGCCGCAAAGAAGCGTTGATCGTGGGGCTCAGCGTTCCGCTGGTGCTGGCACTGACGTTGGGAGCACTCTACCTCGCCGGCATGACCATCAATCGGGTGTCGCTGTTTGCCCTGATACTGTCCCTGGGTTTGCTGGTGGACGATGCCATTGTGGTGATCGAAAACGTGCACCGCAAATACGCCGGTCTTGGTAAGGCAGACAAGCGCGCTGCCACGGTGGAAGCGGCACGGGAAATTGGTAATCCAACTAACCTGGCGACCCTGGCCGTTATAGCCGTGTTCGGTTCACTGCTAACAGTGGGCGGTATGATTGGCGAGTACTTTTACCCGGTGGCGTTCGCGGTGCCGGTGGCCATGGCCGCGTCGCTGGTGATCGCCTACACGGTGGTGCCCTGGGCCGCCTGGCACTGGTTACCTTCCCATGCGAGTCACGACGACTCAGACGAACCGGGTCATCATCGTGGCTTGGGTGGGTTTTACCATCGTCTGTTGTCCTGGTTGCTGGCTCGGCGCGCACGGCGTGTGGTGGCAATGTTCTTGGTGGTGCTGAGTATCCTGCTGGCGTTGCTGCAACCGGCCTGGCAGTTCCTGCGCCCGTCCGGGATCGAAGGGCCGCAGGCCTGGTTTGGAGTGGAAACCACCGTCATGCCTCTCAATGACAAAAACAGTTTTCTGATCACGCTGGACATGCCGGAGTCGACGCCGTTGGAGACCACTGACCAGTTGATGCGTGAGCTGGCAGAAGAGCTTCGTCGCTATCCGGAGGTTGCCGATTACCAGCTCTGGATCGGTCAGTCCGGTGTCGCGGATTTCAGCGGCCTGTTTCGTGGCACCGCCGAACGCGCGGGCAGTTACATAGGCGAAGTGCGGGTCAACTTGCGTCACAAGGATCACCGCGAGCTCACCTCGATGGCCATCGTACGGGATCTGCGACCCCGTTTGCAGGCGCGGGCGACGGCGTTTCCCGGTGCCACTGTGCAGGTATTGGAAGATCCCCCTGGGCCGCCGGTGCGGGCCAACTTGTTGGCGGAAATCTATGGCCCCGACGCAGATACGCTACGCTGGCTCTCGACCTGGGTCAAAGCGGTTTTTGCCGAAACCTGGGATGTGGCAGAAGTGAATGATTCCGAACCGGAAGACGTTGCCCGCAAACGTCTGGTTGTGGACCGGGAAAAGGCAGCCCTGTCCGGGTTAACCACTGCAGATGTGGCAATGGCACTGCGGCGCCTTATCGAAGGTGAATATATGGGGCGCGTGCAAGCGCATGGGGAAAAAAATCCGGTGCCGCTGCAACTGCTGATCCCCCGGCGCCATCAACTGGATATGAGCAACTTTTCCCGCGCTTACGTCAGCAATCCGGCAGGTGCAAAAGTGCCCCTATCTGAGTTGGTAAAGGTTGAGTCTGACGTGGTGGATCGGCCCATTCACCATAAAAACGGCGCGCGCGTCACCTATGTCACTGGCGAAATGACGCGCACCGCCCCGGTCTATGCTGTGCTGGTAATGAACAACAAACTGGACGGCCTCGCTTTGCCGGATGGCAGCCAATTGCTCACCGGCAACCTGACGATTATGCCTCAGGAGCCCAATCCCCTGGACGGCTATACATTGCTGTGGGATGGCGCCCAGCGGCAGATGCTGGACACCTATCGGGACATGCTGGGCGCTTTGGCGATTGCCATTGTGTTCATTTTTCTGTGTTTGGTGGCGTACTACCAGAGTTTCAGCCTGCCCATCGTGGCGCTCGCGGCGGTGCCGCTGGGTATCGCAGGAATATTTCCCGGCCACTGGCTGCTGCAATCGCAATTTTCCGCTACGTCCATGGTGGGCGTCATCGCACTGGCGGGGGTTGTGGTGCGTAATTCCCTGCTGATCATCGATTTTGTACAGGAACACCTGCGTCAGGGCATGCCACTGGCGCAGGCCATTCTGGAAGCAGGGACCTTGCGGTTGCGGCCCATCCTGCTGACCGCTTTGTCCATTGTGCTGGGCAGCGCCATCATGCTGAAGGACCCCATGTTCAGTGGGCTTGCCATCTCACTTATTTTTGGCACCCTTGCCGCGACGGTGCTGACCTTGATAGTCGTGCCGCTGCTGCTCCATACGTTGCTTCGCAGGAAATCAAAATGACTCCATTTCTGCCGCCGGATTTAACCTACACTCTCGCCTGGTGCGTGATAACCTGCAAAGTGTGCTGGTATGTTCGTGCCGCGTTTTTATCGTTCTGGTAAGTGGTTTTTCTTGGTACTCATATTAGGCTAAGTACCCAGATTTGATTTTTTACGTCTAAACCGCGTGAAGCGGGAGACAATGTTTACTTCAGATCTGGCTCGGGTAAAGCAGCTATATGGCTAAATGTTTGCGTAGTGATGGCGAATAGGAGTCAGACCCTACAGGCTGATCGTCTGTTTTAAATGCCCAGCTTGTATTCAGCTCTCTCCAAAGGGAAGGGCCGCTTTTCGCCCTTTTGCAGTCGACCGGGTTCGATACTTCATCGGATGGAGAGCTTCTCAAGCAGCCCGTTTTTCACCTCCAGCTCCGTCTATAATTTGGCCAGAGTCAGTTCCAGTCCCCTGGCTTTTTCGACTTCGGCGTCATGTGCCTGTAACAACGACTGAAGCCGAGCATCAAGCGCGTTCTTTTCCTCGGTCACGGCAATGAGCTTTGCGTTGGTTTCACTGGCGAGTTCCGCTATCTTGGATTCTTCGCGAAGTTGCTTTTCCAACAACTTCGCCTGCTTCCGCTGTTCACCCACTTCGCCGACCAGGCTGGCATTGTCCCGATTGAGTTGGGTGAGTTCGCTTTGTTTGACGATCAAGGTTTGGTTGAGGTTGCGTAACTCGGCCTGGAGCTGCTGGGCCTGGGTGTCGTGGCGCAGTTGTTCCTGTTGCCGTTGCTCCTGAGAGGACGTGCGGAAGTGTTCTAATGCGTCCCGCGCATCGATGCTTTTCTTCCAACGATGCCCGGTGTTTCTGGTTTTCGTCGAGCTGCTGTTCCAACCCTTTCACTTGCTGCTCGCAGCGTCCAGCCCGTAGTTCCGCATGGTGGAGTCGGTCTTTGGTCTCGTCGTGCGTGACGCTTTCGCGTTCCAGGCGGCTCGTAAGGGCAGCATTGTCAGCACCCAGATCTTTGAGCCGATCCTGCGCAGCGCTGAACTGGACCACCAGCTGGGTTTTCTCGTTCTGCCAGGCATGATTGGCGGCTTCCGCTCGTTGCAGGGCTTCGTCCCGTAACTTGGCAGCCATCCGGACAACCATGTCCTTTAGGGCGTTAGACAATAAAGCTTCATCGCCCAGTTGGGTAGCATCCTCCGCTTTCAACTCCTTCAGATAGCGGTGGATCGTGGTTTTCGAGCCGGTATTGCCCAGTTCGACGCGCACCGCATCCACCGATGGGTTGATACCCCGCGCCAACAGCGTGTCCCGTGCCTGCTGCACATTGAACTTGTTCAAGCCCGCCCGCGCCATCCCGGCCTCCTATTTTAAGATAATATATTACATACCATGTAAGTACATTCTATATAGACGGGTTTGTTCCCGCAATAACCGTACTATACATAGATCGGGTAATGATGATTTATCCTATCGGTTGCCAATTTTTCACGGTAAACTCGGGCGCTACCATTACGAAACCTGGTTTTCCAGCGCCTGAACAGGGGGGCCCCATGCCGACCCGCGCCCAGTACATTGAAGCCGCCACGCGGGACAATAACCCGGCGGAGCTACCGAGCCTCGCTTCGGCATTACGAAGAGGAATGGGGCGGATTGCTGCCCGCGACCGCTGACAGCATCAGTCGCTACCTGACCGATCATGCGGATACATTGTCCGTCAACACCCTCAAGCAGCGTCTGGCGGCGCTGGCTAAATGGCATAACGATCAAGGCTTCCCTGATCCCACCAAGGCACCACTGGTGAAGACCATACTTAAGGGCATTCGGCGCCTGCACCCCGCCGTTGAGAAACAGGCCAAACCTTTGCAGCTTGAGCAGTTGGAGATTGTCGATAGGTGGCTGCGTCACCAGGCGGAGAATTCAGAAAACGATGCGGTGATGCAGTTGCGGTATTTCCGAGATCGGGCACTGCTGTTACTGGGTTTCTGGCGGGGCTTTCGCAGCGATGAGCTGTGTCGCTTGCGGATTGAACATGTCGAGCTGACACCAGGTGAAGGTTTGACGCTCTTTCTCCCATCCAGTAAAGGCGATAGGGACAACCTGGGTCGCACCTTTCGAGCACCAGCATTACGAGCGCTGTGTCCGGTGGAAGCAGTCAATACCTGGCTGACAAAGATCGACAAAACTGAGGGGCCAATGTTTCCGCGTCTCGACCGCTGGGGGCGCTTGTCAGAAGTTCCAATGAATCCCGGTAGCATCAATAAATGGCTGCGCGAGTTGCTTTCCAGGGCAGGGTTACCGGAATACGAGCAGTACAGCAGCCATTCGCTCCGCCGCGGATTTGCCGGATGGGCCAATACTAATCAATGGGATGTGAAAACGTTGATGCAGTATGTTGGATGGCGCGACGTGCAATCAGCGTTACGCTATATCGATGGCACCGATCCGTTTGCGGCATTTCGTGCCACCACGTCAACGATCGGTATTCTCGACACGGATTTAGAAAAGTGAAATCGAGCTAGAGGCCGCCGCAACAGAGCTATAGGGGTTCTGTGGTATATTTTGCGGCTAAGTACCTAGAACCCCTCTATCTGGATTCTTCTGTACTTTTAGAGAACGAATTCTACAGGTAAAATTAAAGCCCTACTCTTTGAAAACTGTCGCAAGATTCTTCATGGACAAAGGTACAACTATACTGCACCAGGATGAGCATTGTGGATTACTCTATCCAAACGGTAGTAAATATTACTACGGAATTAAAGTCCTGGCGCAGCAAATGACACACGTTGTCGGCCTACTTCAAATATCCGGATTATGTGCAGAAAGCGATCTATACCACCAATGCGGTCGAGGCCTTTCATCGCCAGTTCCGTAAGCTCACAAAAACCAAAGGTGGCTTCGCCAATGAAAACAGCTTACTGAAGCTGCTGTATGCCGGTATACTGAAAGCCACTGAGCGCTGGACCCATCCGATTCAGAACTAGAATCTGACGGGTTCGTCTAGACGTTGTCGCAACTGACGATCCACTTCCCGGAACGGCTAGAAGAATACATCAGCTTACTAAAGCCACTAGGCTGACACAGAATTTTGAACACCCTCACGGAAACCATTATTTCTCTCCAGAATTTTCCGATTCAATACCGAATGTGATTTTTATTTTCAACAGGCTGTTAGTCTATTAAGCTGGAATAAGGCGTACTGGTAGATCTGAATACCCTTTAATGAGGTTTGAATAAACTCGTTGAGGTTCACCCATTACTTCGATTTTATGGAAGCGTTTAAGTATCTCCTCCCATACGATTCTAAGTTGCATTTCAGCAAGGCGATTGCCCATACAGCGATGTATGCCAAAACCAAATGAAAGATGGTACCTCGGATTTTTCCTGTCGATGATAAATTCATAAGGCTTGTCAATTGCTTCTTCATCCCGATTTCCTGAGACAAACCAGAGAATCACTTTGTCGCCCCTGTGAATTTGCTTTCCACCGAGAATGGTGTCCTTCGTGGCCGTCCTTCGCATGTGCGTTAGGGGAGTTTGGTACCTGATAATTTCTGGTACCATTGTATTAACAAGGCCATGGTTTTCACGAAGTTTATCGTATTCCTTCGGGTTTTCATTAAGGAATAGAACACTTCCCGAAACTGAATTTCTAGTAGTGTCGTTGCCGCCGACAATCAGTAGTATTAGGTTACCCAGAAATTCCATCGGGTTTTCCTCCGCCATGCGGCTGGTTTCTTCAGCGTGTGCCAGCATGGAGATAAGCGAGGTTTCGGGTGGGGAGTTCTTTTTTTTCTGCCATAGGTTAAAAAAAGCAGGCACACATTCTTCCATCAGGATTTTCCTGGATTCTTCATACGAAGAAACGATCGACATAGGGCCTGGAACAGCGGTTGCCACATCGGACCAATAGGTTAGTTTTCGACGATGCTCTTGGGGAAAATCGAGTATGGTGGCCAACATTTGTCCCGTCAGCTCAATTGAAACTTTGTCTACCCAGTCAATGGTTTCGTAAATTGGTAGATCATCTAGTATATTACATACGCGCTCGCGTATCAGGCTCTCCATACCCGCAAGGTTACGTGGATCGACTGCACCCTGCACTGTGCGTCGCTGCACACCGTGCTTGGGCTCGTCCATCGCAATAAACATTGGTACGTTAAAATCCTCATTGGGATCCAAGAATGCGATTGTGGGTTCTGAAGAGTAAATATCAGGTTTATTCTCAACTTCCACAATATCTTTGAATTTGGTAACTGACCAAAAGGGACCAAACTTGGAATCCTTGCAATAATGTATCGGATCTTCTTGTCTCATTCGATCAAAGAAACTCCAAAACGTATTATTTTGAAAGGGTTCCCGTTGGCTCATGTCATAATCTTCTAGAGGAATGTCATAGGGACCAATTCCATCCATATGGCGGTATTTTTTTTTAGCAGCTTGATTCATTGTGCGTACTCACTGGCAATAAACAATCCAGATGGTATTTGGTCGCACAAACAAATGTCAAGCAAGTGTGTTTTTGCTATTATCAGCACCACAATAAGAGACGTTGTTACAGTCACACTAAATCAGGATCTACTGATTCGGCATAGCTGCTCAACTAAAACCTGCAGCCGGGCCAAAGTTATCTTCCGGTCTACGTTGCTCAAAGTAATTTATTTCTCCTAGAGGTTCTAGGGATTTTCCGTCCAAAAACGACAAAGTACCCTATAAGCCTCGCCATCCGTGGCCTCCAGAGGATATTGCTTTTTTCGAGATTCCTATTTTTACCCTAATTGAGCAAAAGGGAAGTTGGGCCATCAATAGTATTAAAAATAACAAAAGCATTGAGGTTTATGCGACTGTAATACTAAACTTCCTTCACAGAAATAATGGCAAGAGCAGAGTGGTCAATTTCGCCGATGTCCTTTTCTTCTGTACCTGCTGGAAAAAGCTACGCAGTTCATGGCGTCAATAAAGTCACAATAAATTCAAGTAGGACGCTGGCTCTAGGTATCGCAGGCCTTACGCAAGATCATAGTTATACTCAGAAGATTGAGCATAGTAAAAAATCGATGTCGCGTTACAAGCGATTCGAAAGCACATCGAAGGTTTTGTGCCTATCTACGATCGCGGCAAAATTAAGAAAATTGTCCCAGTTTAGGGCTAATGAGGGGAAGGCTCCCCATTAGGTAGATATTTTCGGTTCCAGCCGCTCAAAATGCGGTTAGTTCCAGCTTACCCTTCACCGAGTCGGCCTCAGGCTGGGTCACGTCTTGTTGATCGTCACCTCCACTGAATTTGTAGTGTGTCATCGGCAAGTGCTTCGCACGCCAAAGCATCTCCAGCGAAGTTGAGGGTCGCAGCATGGGTGCATCACCGTGGCGGTCAAAGTAATAGCTGTTCGAGGTAGCACAGTTGTGGTTCAGGAAAACAGTCCCCTGCTGGCGCTTCTGTATGTCCTGGAAGTAACTATCATGCGCCTCTTGCCGAACCTCGACTCGCGTTGCTGCGCGCCTTCGGGACTCACGAATACACCTCGACAGGTGAATTGCGTTACCCTCCACCATTTTGAAATAAGACGTACCGATCAGGGCGTAAGGGCCGAGCATGATGTAGAAGTTCGGATAGCCCGGTATGGTCAATCCCTCGTAGGCTTGGTAGCGATTGTCATGCCAGAACTGTCCAAGGTCGGTGCCGTTGCTCCCGATCAGTTCGAAGGAGGGGATATTGCCTTTCTCGAATGTCTTGTAGCCGGTGGCGAGCACAAGTACGTCAATGGGGCGTGACTTGCCGTCGTTAGTGGTAATTCCCCTGCGGGTGATGTGTCGAATCGGTGTTGTCACCAGCTCGACGTTGTCCTGCGCGAAGGTTTTGAAATACTCGTTGGAGAAGGTGGGGCGCTTGCAGCCAAAGCCATAGGCAGGGCTGAGCTTCTCCCAGAGATCCTGCCGATCAGGAAGTTGTTCGTACATGTTTTGGAGGGCAGCCTTCTCACAGGCACGCACGATCCAGGGAGCTTGGCGGTAGTAGATTGCGGACAATACCATCAGGGTTTCGCTGGAAGCGTCCGTTACACTGCGAATACCTTGCTGTAAAGCAGGTGAGGCGCGAAATAGGGTTTTTAGCCAGCCCGGCAAGGTTCGATCCGGCTTTTTTAGCACCCAGATAGGTGTTCGTTGGTAAACATCAAGTTGGCGGACCTGTCGAGCAATTTCTGGCACCAGTTGCACGGCGGTAGCTCCGGTGCCGATGACCGCGACACGCTTGCCCTTCAGGTCGATGCCCTTTGGCCAGCGGGCGGTATGGATGATATCGCCTTCGAAGTTGTCGAGACCCTCGATGTCGGGTAGTTTGGGCGAGATCAGCCCCCCCCCTGCGGAAACCAGATGTCGTGCCCGCAGGGTTTTGCCCTGCTTTAATGTCAGCACCCATAGGTCATTGTGCTTATCGAATCTGGCCTGTTGCACTTCGACGCCAAAGCGGATGTGCGGGTAGATCCCATATTTGCTCGCTACCCGGCGAGTGTATTGATAAAGTTCGCTGCCCGGCGCGAATACCCGCGACCAGTTGGGGTTCTGTTCGAATGAGAATGAGTAAGTGAACGAGGTGATATCCACGGCAATTCCCGGATATCGATTGTCACGCCAGGTGCCACCAACATCAATGCTGCGCTCAAGGATAAGGATGTCGTCAATACCGTCCGCTTTGAGTTGTACAGCGGTGCCAATGCCAGAGATCCCTGCGCCTACGATGATGACTTCGTGGTCAGGGCGCGCCGAATGCATCGATTCCTCAGGTGCAAAGGCAGTCATGTTCATGCGACGGTCTCCTGTACGTTGGAGCAAGCCGGAATGTCGTTACCAAAATCGTGGCGATTTTGAGCTTTAACCGGGGCACTGCGTAACTGCGTTTGTACGAAGTTGATCAGCCGTTCGGTGTCTTTTCGTGCTTCCGGCAGCAGTAGCCGCAAGATCGGCCAGACATGCGGCATGTCTGGTCGCGATAGCAGTTTCACTGGCACGCCTGCCTGGCGTGCGCGTTCGGCCACGGCATAGGCATCATCGCGCAAGCATTCCTCCTCGCTCACCGTCAGCATCAATGGTGGTAGCTGTCGGTAATCGCCACGGCACGGGGAAGCGTAGGGGTGCAGCGGATCGGCGCCCTGCAGATAGAGCTTTGTGGCACCATCGATCATTGCTTGGGAAAGCATCGGATCGGAGTCGTTGTTGGCTTGCCGGGACATCAACTCGCCGGTGGCATCGGCACCTGGAGAGATGGCGATGGCACATACCGGCATCGGAAGTCCCTCGTCGCGGGCGCGCAGAAGTGTCACCAGCGTCAGATTACCACCGGCAGAGTCACCGGCCACGACCAATGGCCGAGAGTCATCAATCAATTCACGGTACACGCTCAAGGCATCGTCCGGTGCGGCCGGATAGGGATGCTCCGGGGCTAGCCGGTAATCGGCAAGAAAAATACGCGCGTTCAGCGCCTGGGCCAGCCTGCCACAAAAATTGTGGTAGGTGTCGAGGCGGCCACCGACAAAAGCACCACCGTGCAGGAAAAGCAGCGTTACGGTCGGAGTGGCGGTGGTCAGCCACTGTCCTGGGATATCGGCGACACGCGCATACCTAAGGCTAACACCGCTTGGCAGCAGTGAGGGTAACAAAGGCGCATTCATAACCTTACGCAAATGACGAACCAGATGTTCGGGATCCAGAATATCGCGTTTCATCATAACGCGGAAAAGGGGCTTAATAATTTTTGCAGGAAGGGATGCCATTAGTGTCTCCTAATTCAGTCGGCCAGCAGGCGATAGGTCTCACCCACGATACGGGTGTACAAGCGAGGCATGAGGCGTTTGAAACGCCAAGCCATGAGGCCATCAATTTGCGGCAGCATATAAAGTTCCCCTCGATCCAGCGCATCGAGTGTTTGTCGGGCGACCTTGTCGGCTGTGGTCAGGGCGAAGCGGGTCATGGCGGCACGGGCAAACTCTCGGCGCTTTTCCGGCAGTTTGCCATCATTGACGATGTTGGTGGGTACCACTGTAGGACACAGTGCTGTGACGTTTACGCCAGTGCCAGCCAGCTCGGCGGCCAGTGTTTCCGACAGCGCCAGTACACCTGCCTTGGTGACGTTGTAGGTGCTCATCTCCGGCGCAGCGCCAAATGCGGCGGCGGAAGCGACATTAATGATGCCGCCATAGCCGAGATCCCGCAGTTTCGGCGCAAAGAAATGGCAGCCGTGAATGACACCCCAAAGGTTGACGTTCATGCACCAGCGCCAGTCGTCCAAGAGCACCTCACCGATGGGACCCCCCAGGCCCACGCCGGCATTGTTGATTACCAGCGTCACCGGACGGCCGAGTAGTTTCTCGGCTTCATCGCTGAGGGCGGCCATCTCTTTTGCATCGCCGACGTCACAGCGATGGGGAATGGCCTTACTTCCTAGCGCCTGTATGCTGGCGGCGACCTGTTCGGCTCGTGCCTCATTGATGTCTGAGCAGATCACCACACCTCCACGGCGCGCCAATTCATACGCAAAGCTACGGCCAATACCGCTGCCAGCTCCAGTGACAACAGCGGCTGCGTTGCGGGAAGGTGGTAAAGGTTGCTTCGTCATAAGAACTCCTCAGGCGGGTTGCGCCACTGGATGTAGACCGTCGCCTATCCGAGGGCCGGACTGGTGCTTCCGTACCGCCTCGAACGCCTTGTGGGTGTCGCCGGTTTTTTCGTAAACACGCTTCCAGACCTTGATGATCTCACGATTGTCATCATCCCAAGGGTGGAAGGTGGGGGAGAAGTAGGGAAAGATGCCTGCCAGCACTTTGGACAGAATGCCTGGTTTAAGGAACAGAATCCTGGTCATAGAGGCCGCTGAACGCAGGTTGAGGATCTGCTTGTCCTTATAGAGCAAGAATGCCTGATTACCGAGCATGAGGGGAAAACCAAGAGCGATAGCCAGAAGCATGCCGCTGGTGCGCAGTCGATAACTACGCAGGCCGCCACCGCTTGCGTCGACGAACACATCAAAGCTTACACTCTTGTGTTCAGTTTCCTCAACGAAGTGCCAGTACAGCATGGCACGTAATTCAGGGTGTGTTTCATCGAATAGCTCCGGGTGCTCCAGCATCACCGCGGAAATGATAGCAGTGAAATGCTCGAACGCCGCCGCAATAGAGCTTTGCATGTCATCGCTCAGGCGATGCTGGAGCTCCTTGCGAATGTGCTTGAAGATCCCCTCGACCTTGTCGATAGGGACGCCCTGTTGCACGCATATGGCGTTCATCTCGTCATGCTCACGGGCATGGATGCGCTCCTGGCGGATGAACTCCAGCGCGGCCTTGCGCACTTCCGGGTCGCGCAATTTATCGAGCTGACGCCGTGCTGAATTCATTACCCAGCGCTCACCATCCGGCACTGCGGCCAGAATGGCATTCATCCAATGCGTACACCAGGGGTCTTTGTTAAACCAGTGGCGCGCGACCGTCTCACGGTTCATTGGGAAATGGATGTCGCGCGTTACAACTTCGTCATAACCGATCTTTCGACTTGCCAGCGCCATTTGTCTGTTCTCCTAGTAGATTTCTTCATGCTATTTGTTTGGACAACCAACCATATTATGTGTCTTGGTGACCTAATGGTCAAGCAGGTGTTAAACAAAAGGGTGGAAGATGTATGTATTTGGCACAAAAGAAGGATCGCTTTGAGAGTTGCTGATCAAGTCGGAGCTGGGTTGTAGAATTGAAAAAGGTGCGCCACGGAAACATATCGACTAATATCATCGACTTGCATACGCAGGAGGATTAAGTGAAAAAGAAAAATGAACCCCAGCAAGTAAAAGTGTCTGACCGCGACTTTGTGTTAAATTCAGCCGCTCGGCTGTTTCGAGAGCAGGGCTATGATCGGACGACGGTGAAAGAAATTGCCGAAGCATGCAATTTACTGCCCGGAAGCCTTCATTATCGCTATAAAGCCAAGGAAGACATTCTTGTTGATTTGATGCGACTGGGCTTGGAGCATGCTTCGAGCGCTGTCTACAGAGCGGTGACAAGCGTAACAGATCCTGTAGAGCAATTACGGCTAGGCATAAATTCGCACCTGGAATTAGTAGTCAGTGGCTCGGATTTGGTCTACGTGCTGCTGTTCGAATGGCGCTCCTTGCGCGGTGAAGCACGAGCGGAAATGATCGAACTGCGTGACCGCTACGAGGCATTATGGGGCGCTATGCTTAGGTCTCTTGCAGATGTAGGGGTGCTACGTGAGGACGTTGATCAGGATTTGCTGCGCCTTATTGGTCTTGGAGCACTCAACTGGGTAGCAACTTGGTTTCGTGAAGATGGTCGCTATTCGCTTGAGGAGATAGGTGATTTCGTCTGGCGAGTGATTCGCGACGCGGTGCTTAAGGATTAGGTGCATAGTTCCTCATCTACTTTCCAAACGAAACGCCAATGCGTAAAGCGCTGGCACGAACAAAAGCGTAATGGCGGTGCCTAAAATGACACCACCAATCAGAACATACGCCATCGGCCCCCAGAAAATATCGGTCGTCAAAGGGATGAACGCAAGCGCAGCAGCCAAAGCGGTTAGCACCACCGGTCTTGCGCGTCTGACAGCCGCCTCGACGACCGCATCTGACGGCAGCATGCCATCCTCAAGGTTATCTCTGACCTGCTGAGTTAGAATTAAAGTATTGCGCATTAATATGCCTGCCAATCCGATCAGCCCAAGTAAGGCGACAAATCCGAAAGGCTGCTTGAAAACCAGCAGTGCTACGACAGAGCCAATGACGCCCAAGGGTGCTGTTAAAAGCACTATCACAACACCAGGAAAACTTCGCATTTGCAGCACCACGCAAGTTACCATCAGGGCAATCATCAGTGGGAAAACCTGATTTATAGAGTCCTCTGCTTCTTGTGAACGTTCCAGACTACCTGCAATATCAATCCTGTAACCATCAGGGAGCGCTGCATGAATTGATTCCAGATCCGCCCATAATGTTTTGGTGACATCTTGTGGCTGCGCATTCTTTACCTCCCCGCGAACAGCCAGAAAGAGCTCTCGATTGTGGCGTCGAATCATGGCATCTTCGTAAGCAATTTTCACCTCGCCCAGATGTGAAAGTGGTATCTTTTGACCCTGTTCATTGCGGAGCTCATAAATGGGTGGCTCGTTTTGGGCTCGCTTGGCACCCTGGCCGCGAACGTAGACATCAACAGTTCTGATGTCTTGTCTGACCTCAGCTATTGGAACTCCATCTGTTCGATATTGCATTTGTTGAGCAACTGAAAGTGGTGTCAATCCCATTAGTCGAAGGCGCTGTTCATCCATTTCCAGCTTCAATGTCGGTACACGTTGATCCCATTCCAAATGAGGATTGACAACGTGAGGGTTGTGGGACATGACCTCCCTGACTTGGTGGGCCACTTTCCTTAAGGTCGCAGGGTCTTGTCCGATGACACGGAAGCTGACAGGCCAGTCAACTGGCGGCCCGAACAACAGGCGTGTGACACGAATACGCGCCTCGGCAAAAGCACCATTGGCAACATGTTGGTCTAATGCAGCAATAATTCGGTCACGCTCAATCGGCCCCGTCGCTGTTACGATTATTTTAGCAAACGAAGAGTCCGGATGCTCAGGGTTAACCGAGATGAAAAAACGTGGCGCCCCGCCACCTACATAACTGGCGTAATTTTCAACACCTCCCATTGAATCTAATAGTGCCTCAAGGCGCTTGACGGTCGTGTCCGTTGTCGTGACCGATGTACCGGGTGCTAGATTCACATCAATCAAAATTTCGGGCCGATCCGAGCCTGGGAAGAACTGTTTTTCCACCGGCCCCGCCATGCCTGCGACGCTTAGCACCAACATCGCAAAGGTAATGAAGACCACGGTCCGCCGATGGCGAACACACCACGTAATCAAGGCCCGTAGATACTCGTACACCAGGGATGACTTGTAGTGATCGCCCATATTGCCGGGTTTCAGCTTGGGTGCAAGCAAAATCTTTACGCCCAAATAAGGTGTAAAAGTAACGGCCACCAACCAACTGATAATGAGTGAAAAAGCCAAAACCCAAAATATATTTCCAGCGTATTCACCTACCCCAGATTTGGCAAATCCAATCGGAACAAAGCCGAACATGGTAACCAGAGTGCCGAAAAGCATAGGCGAAGCTGTCGCATTCCAAGCATGAGTGGCGGCGCTTACTTTACTCCAACCTTCTTCCAGCTTTACCAACATCATTTCAATCGCAATGATGGCATCATCGACCAATAAACCCAACGCGATGATTAGTGCCCCTAAGGTAATACGATCCAGATTTATATTGGCGGCTTTCATCAGCACAAACGTTAACCCAAGGGTGATCGGAACTGCGATACCCACGATCAAACCGGCGCGCAGCCCTAATGATAAAAATCCAATGCTCATCACCACGATTACGGCCACCAAAAACTTCACCTGGAACAAATTAACTGCCGCTTTAATGGCATCCGTCTGATTGGTGATTTGATCCAGTTCCATACCCAAGGGAAGCTCAGCTCTCGTTTTGCTTAGAAACGCGTCAAGGCGTTCACCAAATACTAATCCGTTTTCACCCTTGCCCATGACTACGCCGACAAGTATTGCATCTTCTCCATTGACTCGAGCAAAATACGACGGTGGTTCCTCGTAACCTTGGGTAATGACGGCAATATCTCCCAGCCGGATTAGATGGTCACCGGCACGGATAGGGACCTGTGCCAATCGCTGAGGATCAGACAGATCTGAATCGAGCCGAAACCTTAGGCGCGGACCAGTCGTGTCGATCTGACCGGCGGGGATAAGCGTATTGTATGCTCTTATCGCCTCGAATACGGCTTGGGATGAGATGCCGCTGTTAGTCATAACAACATTGTCTAAATCGACATAGACTCTCTCTTCGCGCTCGGCGATCAAATCGGCTTTGCGGGTACCGGGAATGAGTTGTAATTCATCTCGGAGCCGCTCGGCGTAACGTGTTAATTTTCGCACCGGAAGGCCGGGCGCAGAAAGGCTAAATAGGCTGAAATACACATCGGAAAAGTCATCATTGACGATGGGCCCTACAACCCCTTCAGGCAAATGTGAGGATAGATCCAACATGCGCTTTCTAACCTGAAACTGTAGTTCCGGCATTTTTTCCTGTGGTGTATAACTATGAAATTGGACTTGGATATCAGCCCGGCCTGCCTGGACCGTCGTTTTGATTTCGTCAAGATACTCAATTCTCTGGATGCTCTTCTCGATTGGGTGAACCACTTGCTGTTCGATCTCTGCAGGAGTGGCACCAGGCCAGACTGCGGAAACCATCAACATTTGCAGAGTAATAGAAGGGTCTTCCGCACGTCCCAATGAGGCAAAAGCATAAGCCCCTGCGAACACGGATAAAATCAGGAAATACAGCGTAACTGATCGCTCTCGTACTGCAAGTGCCGATAGATTAGGAAAGCTCATTGTGCGTATTCTTTAACAGGCATCCCTGGTACTAGCAGATGAGTACCTAAGGCGATAACTCGATCACCAGTCTTAAGGTCTTGCCCATGAATTTGAGCTGAGATAGGCGTAACCCCAACCACCGCAACGGTCTGGGGTTGGGCCTGTTGATCCACAATTTGCCAGATCTGGGTATCACTTCCTCGCTCATCCAGAGCCGACAGTGGAACTGAATAGACCTGTGTGGGAGAATCAGGGACCACCATGCGGACCCTGACCAGCATACCCAACTTTAACTCGCTACCAGAGGACTCAATCTGATAACGAGAACGCCAGGTTCTGCTGTATTCGTTAGCGGCGCCAGCGGTTTCACGAAGCTTTAGTGGTATGCGGGCATCATCGATATAGGCCAGCGCTTCTGTCGGCGGAAAAACGCTCCTGGCTAGGAAAACTTCGATCTCTAACTCGCGAGTATCAGCCAATATTCCTAGGGGTTGACCAGTCGTTACCACTTGCCCCGGCATCCCTGTGACATTCACCAAGATGCCTGGCCTTGTGGCGGTTAGGGACGTATGCTGAAGCGCAATTTCTGCTTGTCGAAGTCTAGCCTGGGCAGCCTCTTTTCGCGCTTGCGCTGCACGTTTGGACAATAAGGACGCTTCAAATATACTTTGGCTAATACTGTTCTGTTCGATCAAGCGGCTGTCCCGAGCGAGTTTGGATTCCGCGTGTATCAATTCAGCTTCAGCAGCTGTCAATTGGGCCTTTGCAGCCTCCAGGCTTTGTTCAAATTCCCTTGCGTCCAACAAGAATAATGGCTCGCCGGTTGCTACAATTTGACCGGAGTCCACATACCGCTTCAGAATTCGGCCACTTACTTGAAAGGCTATAGCAACCTCTGTACGCGCCTCTACTGTGCCTGTAATACCTTGAGGCACGGTCGTAGAATGCTCTGACACTACCGCAGTGTATACTGGATGGGGTCTGTTCAGTACAGTATCTAAGTGAGACGATTCCTGACAGCCATACAGTGTTAATAACGTAAGAAAGAGAGCTAGACGCATGAAGAGTAAAACCCCGGCAATTAATGAACGTAAGCGTACACATAGCATAACGGGCCATGGTAAGCAGAGAAAACACACACAGATAGCCGTGCCGCCATGAATGCGTTAATAATTGCAAATCATCCTGGGAGGTCGATCTGAATAATGCGCATTAACTTTCATGTTTGCCGCTATTGGCAATAAGGTGAAATATCAGACATCGAGGAACAATTAGCGTCCTTAAGCTCTAGCTCTAAGAGGGGGTCCTCCACTAATTGCCGGTTGGTTAAATATACATTATTTGGCTTCGAATCATTTGATTCACTCACAACACTAACAAGAAATACGTTTATCGCTGTTAAGCAGCCCAGAATAGCAATGAACTCAAGCACAATGATCCCCCTTTAAAGATAAACGTAAAGTAGCGCACATCCATAGGTTGGTCAACCACCCAATGTCCGTGCAAAACAAGTCTATAGTGTTGAGGATGAGGAGAAGAAGGGGCAAATAAGCAGACACCTACGCTACAAGGCCACCTGGCTCAAAGCCGTATGTTTTCGTTCAGATGTCCACCCCCGCTGGTCCGTTATGCCGTCGCAGAGTCTGACAGAGGAATTTTGTTTCTTACTAAAATGTCCTGGTATAGTATTGAAGTTTGGTTGGCTAGCCAATAATATACCCTCAAAGGTTAACACCCTGTGAAGGCTTGTACGGAGGCTCTTTATGAACGCGATACCAATAAAACCACGAAAAGTAACCTTTGATGTATCAACTGTTCCACGACATTGGAATGGTGGAGACCCTGTGCTAACTCGTTTCTTTGATGCCCTGTCAGTGCATTTTCCCGAGGGTGAACGGTTTTTTATCCAGTCGGTACGGAATTTCCAGGATCGGGTAAAGGAGCCAGGTTTGCGTGAGGATATTCGCCACTTTATTCGTCAAGAGGGGCAGCATGGTATTGTCCACGATCGCTTCAATGAGGTGATGGTTGGGCAGGGTGTTGATGTTGACAAGATTACCAGCAATCTGCGGCGTTTCATTCGCTCGTCACAAAAGTACTTGCCAGAGAAGTATCAGCTGGCGATGACTGCGGCATTCGAACATTTTACGGCCACTCTGGGCGAGGCAATGCTTAAGGATGAAACTGACATGTTTACCGAAGCAGACCCTGTGATGAGGGCGATGTTTCTCTGGCATGGTGTGGAAGAGGTTGAGCATAAGGCAGTAGCTTACGACGTCTACCAAACGGCGGCGGGCGGCGGTTATCTGTCACGGGTCTCGGCGTTGGTAGTGACCATGCTAATGATTCATCTGGTGGTCGGGCCAGTGTTCGTGAACATGTTGCGTCTAGATGGCGCCATGCGCCAGCCTGGGGTGTTGATGCGTGGGCTGAATCGTCTCTATGGCCGACGCGGTATTCTAACTCGAATGTTGCCTGAATTCTTGGCCTGGTTTCGCCCCGGCTTTCATCCTTGGGATACGGGCATGCCAGAGAAAGTGGCGGCATGGCTGGAAGAGTATGGGGATCATGGCGACCCAATGCGTGCATCCGCTGCCGTTTACGGAAGCTCGCCGATGAGCGAGGCAGCCTGAGTGGATGGCGAAAAGGCGGTTATGACTCACTGCCATAGGCCGGGCAGGCACTGTGGCAGTTCAGCAATACGTGACTTACTTGAGTACCATGGCTTATTGATGAGCGAAGCATGTTGTTTCGGTCTCGGGGCTGGACTCGGTATTACTTACGTGGAGATACCAGGTACCAGCACCCCTTTCATTGTTCATGTGCGCTCAATGGGGTTCGAGGAGAAGGTGTTTAATACCTTAGAGGTTCCTTTTTGTTGGACCAGTTACAGCGACAAGCCGTCCGCCAGCGCTGATTTATATCAGGCATTGCATGAAAATCGGCCTGCATTGCTTTTAACGGATATATATCATCTGCCTTATTTTGGCAGTAGCACGCATTTTCCTGGACATGCCATCGTGGCATGGCACCTCGACGAGGAGCGTAACGAGGTGCTGGTTAGCGATACGGAGCGCCCGGACTTAATTGCTGTTGCGGCGAAGAACCTGGCTGATGCACGTTTCTCGACCGCGCCACCCTTCATTCATCACGGTAACATGTTCGCGCCTCACGCCATTGATTCCAGTGTATCTCCAGAACGTGTGCGGCAAGCAATCTTCGACAATGCCTACGCGTTGGCTAATGGAAACCGTTTTAGCGGGCTTGCGGCTTTGGATACCTGGGTTGATGCGCTACCACGCTGGTCAGCGGACGAAAACTGGCGCTGGTCGTTGCGCTTTGCCTATCAGGTGATCGAAAAGCGCGGTACAGGTGGCGCTGGATTCCGTGCCATGTATGCCGATTTTTTGGAAGAGGCGGGGGAAATGCTCCCCGCTGTAATTCATGCGAATTTAGTAGAATTAATGCGCAGCGCGGCAGCGAGCTGGTCTGGTTTGGCTGAGACTTTGAAACAGGGCTCCGAGTCAATGGTCTTCCCTTTAGTTGAAATAAAGAGCGCCATTAATCATGTAAAGATGCGCGAGTCACATTACGTGAAGTATGCGCTGGATGTCCTGGCCTAAGTCACAGCAAATCCGTAGGTTCTTGGATGCAATTAATTATATAAGAAGTTACCAATGATTGAGGAAGATTCTTTGGCGGCGGATCGTAATATGACCATCGCGGAAACATTTTTTGGAACATCTCATCCCTTGTTCAATGCGTTTGGTGTACAGGTGGAAGAAATCGGCAAGGGGCGAGCAGTGATGAGTCTTGCCTGCCGTCCTGTCCTTTGTAATCGAGTTGAGGGTGTTCATCGCGGAGTGGTGGTCACGTTGCTAGACACCAATTGTGGGCTGGCGATATTTTCGCGACTCGGTGATATGCGCCCGATTGCCACTATTGATCTTCGCGTCGACTTTATCAAGGAAGTGCCTAGCGGGGAGGGTATTTTCAGTGAGGTGGAGTGCTATGCGGTGCAGGGTGATATAGCTTACGTCCGCGGGCGCGCTTACGCGTGCTCTGATCACTCTTTGTTAGCTACGGTGTCAGGCTCCTTTGCTGTTGGTACTCTTGGTCCAGCGTTTGATTCAGCGATGAAAGAAAGGAGCTAAAAAATGGGTGAACCAACTGTGTTTGAAGCTCCACGAATGAATAAAGTGCAGAAAGAGATGCTTGAGAATACCCCTTTTGTGGAGTTTCTGGGGCTTGAATCGGTGGATTCGGATAAAGGTATTGCTTATCAATTGTCTTTCCGCGAGGAGCATATCGGCAATACACTGCTACGCACTTTTCACGGAGGCATTCTTGCTAGTTTTGGGGAAATCACAGCAGCCCTTTATCTGGTGCAATCGCTTGATCTGGATAAAGAACCTTCATGTAACAGTATGACCTTTGATTATCTCCGTCCCGCGTTTGCTGGGAGCATTCGTGCCGAGCCTCGCCTTATTCGTGCCGGCAGACGTTTTATCGTTGTTTCTGTCGATATCTATCTGGACAAGAAACTTGTCTCGATTGGACGTTTTATCTACACCCGTTAATATAAGGAGCTTATTGTGATTATATCACAGACTTTGCGCCGTGCCGTGCAGCAACATCCCAATGGTACTGCGACGATCTATAAAGATAGAAAGCAGTCATGGCGGGAGTTTGAAGACCGCGTGGCTAGACTTGCTGCAGGCCTGCTGTCATTGGGGATAGAAAGGGGCACCCGCATTGCGATCTTGTCTCTTAATAGCGACCGCTATCTCGAATATTTCTATGCGGTGCCCTGGGCTGGCGCGGCCCTAAATCCCGTCAATATTCGGCTTGCTCCCCCAGAAATCGCCTTTACTCTTAATGATTCAGGCTCGTCAATCTTGTTTGTGGATGACACCTTCAGTGTGATGCTACCGAAGTTGCGTCCGCTGCTTGATAGTGTCGAACATGTGGTGTTTATGGGCGACGGGGAGTTACCGGAAGGTTGTGTTAGCTACGAGGCGTTGATTGACGCGTCAAAACCTTTACGGGATCTCAGCGAAGGCGGAAAGGAGCTCGCCGGACTTTTCTATACCGGGGGTACCACCGGCCGGTCCAAAGGGGTGATGCTGAGTCACGACAACCTCGTTTTCAACGCGCTTAATGTGGTGCCGGAAATGAGTTACGGGCCTGACACTATTTATATGCATGCGGGTCCGATGTTTCATCTGGCTGATATGGCAAGCACCTTTGCAGTAACCCTGGCCGGTGGAACCCACGGGATTGTGCCACGTTTCGAAGTCGGCGATGTACTGGGCTTCATTGAGTGCGAGAAAGTCACACACACGCTACTCGTACCTACAATGATCAACCTTCTCGCGTCGTCCGGAAAAATAAAGGATTTCGATGTCAGCAGCGTAAAGCGTATGCTGTATGGCGCGTCGCCGATGCCAGAGGCAGTATTGATCAGTGCTATGGAGCAGATGCCGAACGCCATGTTTGCCCAGGGTTATGGGCAGACGGAGGCTTCACCCATCATTACCGCGTTGGCCCCGGAGTTCCATGTGCCAGGAGGCGACAAGCTACGAAGTGCGGGCAGGGCTGCGCTGGGTGTCGAGGTTGCCATTCTTGACAAAAATGATGTTGAACTACCCCGTGGCGAAGTCGGTGAGATCTGTGCCAGAGGTGGAAACGTTATGCTCGGTTACTGGGGAATGGAGCAGGCGTCGGCCGAAACTCTGCGCAACGGCTGGTTGCATACCGGTGATCTGGGCTATATGGATGAAGATGGGTTTGTCTTTATCGTCGATCGTAGCAAGGACATGATCATCAGTGGTGGAGAGAATATCTTTTCTGTCGAAGTGGAAGGCGCCATTTACAGCCATCCTGCGGTGCAGGAATGTGCAGTAGTAGGGATTCCTCACGACGAATGGGGTGAAACAGTGCATGCCATCGTGGTGCTTTGCGAAGGTCATACTCTTAAGGAAGACGAGCTGTTGGTCCATTGCCGGGAACGGATTGCCGGCTACAAGCTCCCTCGAAGCGTCGAGTTTCGAAGCGAACCATTGCCCATAAGTGGTGCCGGTAAGATTCTCAAAAACGAACTTCGAGCACCTTACTGGCAGCAGAAGGTGCGGGGGGTCAACTGAGCCACTGCTTTCGCTAAGATCAATTACTAGCACGGAATAAACCATGAATCTTGAATTTACACAGGAAGAGTTGGATTTTCAAAAGTCCATACGCGCTTGGATGCGGGAAAACGTACCTGAAGAAATTGAACGCGTGTCAGCACTCGGTAATATGCCAACCAAGTCGCAGCAGCAGCTATGGGAAAGGAAATTGGGGAAACAGGGCTGGCTGGCGCTAACTTGGCCAGAACAGTACGGAGGGCCAGGCTGGACGGCGACGCAGCGCTATATCTTCGATATCGAAAGGGCGATGGCCGGAGCGCCGCCAACCAGCCCCTTCGGTGTCGCCATGGTTGGCCCAGTTATCTATACATTCGGCTCGCCGGAACAGAAGGAGAGATGGCTGCCTGGGATTACCAGCGGCGAGACTCTCTGGTGCCAGGGGTATTCTGAGCCCAATGCCGGGTCGGATCTCGCGTCGCTTAAAACCCGCGCTGAACGCAAACAGGATCACTATCTGGTCAATGGACAGAAGATCTGGACCACGCAAGCGCATTGGGCAGACATGATGTTCTGTCTCGTCAGAACCGACCCCGAGGCAAAGAAGCAACAGGGCATCTCTTTTCTGCTTATTGACATGAAGACACCGGGCATCGAAATTCGCCCCATTTATTCCATTGATGGGCACCATCATCTCAACGAAGTATATTTCACCGATGTCGAGGTACCTCTGGAAAACCTGGTTGGCCAGGAGGGTATGGGCTGGACCATAGCCAAGTTTCTACTGACACATGAGCGTACCACGATAGCTGGCGTGGCCGACAGCTATTATGCGCTGGCACGGATGAAGCAGGCGATTGAAGATGTACCTTATTATACCGACAAACCATCGGCAAGGCGGCGTATGGCCGAACTCGAAGTCGAATTGATGGCGCTGGAGTACACCAACTTTAGAACCGTTGCAGCCACAGACGAGGGTAAACCCTTCGGACCGGAGTCCTCTGGATTGAAAATTAAGGGTACGGAACTGCAGCAAAAAATGTCTCAAGCCATGGTTGAAATGGGAGGCTTGATGTCGCTCGCCTGGGATAGTCCTATGGAGGTGGGTAACGAAAGCTTCAATAATGCTCCCCGGCGTTACAATTTTTTGCGTGCTTGTACGATTTATGGCGGCTCAAATGAGATTCAAAAGAATGTGCTTGCCAAAATGCTATTGGGATTATAGGGGGCGATAGTGGAATTCAATCTTTCTGAAAACACGACAATGGTTGCGGATACAGCGCGGCGCTATCTCAAGGATCACTATGGTTTTGTCACTTATAATGAACAGCTAAACCAGACCAGTCATTGTGATCCGGCACGATGGGGGCTAATGATGGAGCTTGGGTGGTTGGGTCTCCCGTTTCCCGAGACCGTTGGAGGCTACGGTGGCGAGCTGATTGATGTTGCGATGATTGTCAGGGAGCTTGGAGCGGCCTTGTGTCTGGATCCTTATGTTGATTTGGTGGTCGCCCCTGGAAAATTGCTCGAATATATTGGATCCGAGCGCGCGATCGGGCTATTGCAATCCATTGTCGAAAACAATGAAAAGGTGGCGTGCGCATTCTATGAGTGTCGTGCCGGTTACAACATTCATAAACCGACTTCGTCCATCAGAGGAGGTAAGCTGTCAGGACAGAAGAGTTTTGTTCCGGATGGCGGCTGCGCGAGCAAGGTTCTAGTGACGGCGAGGCTCGGAGAAGAGTTAGTATTGCTCGTCGTGCCGCTTGAAAGCTGCAAGATCACGCGTTATCGGGCGCTAGACGGTAGTCGATACGTAGATCTGGTGTTTCATGATATCGTGTTTGAGGACGGAATGATTCTCTTGCGTGGCGCGGAGACTAGCCGTGTTATCAGCCAGGTTGTTGCTTGGCTTCAGGCCCTTGATTGTGCGCGGATGTATGGCGCTGCGAATGCGCTTTACCAGCGTACCCTTGAATATGCAAAGACGCGTAAGCAATTCGGCGCAGCCATAGGTAGTTTTCAAGTTATTCAACACTATCTTGTGGATATGTTTACTGACCTCCAGCAATTGGAGTCAATGTTATTCATGGTCTCAGTGAAAGCCGAGCTAGGAAATGCGCAAGAACGAGATCGTGCGTGCTCGGCGGCGAAGGCCTACTATGCCGACAAGGCGGTAAAGATCGCTCAGCAAGCCATCCAGATTCACGGTGGTATTGGCGTCACCGAAGAGCTGGACATAGGTCACTACTTTCGTCTTATGACCCACTGTTCCTTGACTCATGGTCATCGTGACTATCACCTTGATCGTTTGGCCTCCTTGAGCGAGGTGAATGGTCTTGGATGATTATGACTTCATCGTAGTCGGAGCGGGGTCCGCCGGCTGTGTCTTAGCCAATCGATTGAGTGAGTCGGGGAAGTTCTCGGTATGCGTGCTGGAAGCAGGTCCACATGACAATAGCGGGTTCGTGAACGTGCCATTCGGAGTCATCGGACTGATCAAGGAGGGAAAGCGCAACTGGGGTTATAATACTGTAGCGCAGAATTCGCTTGATAACAGACAACTTTATTGGCCTCGCGGAAAAACCCTTGGTGGGAGTAGCTCGATCAATGCCATGGTTTACATTCGTGGTCAACCTCAGGATTACGATGCCTGGCGCGATTTAGGTTTGGAAGGTTGGGGTTGGGAGGATGTGCGACCGATCTTTAATGCTCACGAGCATAATGAGGAATACTTGTTTGACACATGGCATGGTAACGGAGGACCGCTGAATGTCACCCGCGTCAGGGATCCGAACCCGCTGACTGAGCTGTTTATTCGTGCTGGCCAGGAGCTGGGCGAAAAACGTAACGATGATTTCAACGGCGAAACCCAGCGCGGCTTTGGTCGTTTCCAAGTGACGCAAAAAGACGGGCGACGCTGGAGCGCGGCACGGGCGTTTCTCGATCCGGCGAAGGAACGAAAGAATCTTAGTATTCTGACCGGTGCAATGGTCTCCCGAGTTTTAATCGAGAAAGAGCGTGCGGTGGGGGTCGAATATATTGATGCGTCGGGTACTTCGCACATGCTGCGGGTGAAGCGTGAGGTTGTCCTTGCCGGGGGCGCTATCAACTCCCCTCAGTTGCTAATGCTTTCTGGCATTGGTGATCGTGACCATCTACAAAGTGTTGGTATTGATTGTCTAGTTCATTCCCCTGAAGTGGGTCGCAATCTCCAGGATCACCTCGACATGACTATATCGATTCATGATCGCAGCCGGCAGTCGATTGGCTTTTCCCCTTACTTCGTACCGCGTTTGCTGCGTGCGTTCTACGATTACTTCCGCCATCGGCGCGGGTTTCTTGCCAGCAATGCAGCGGAAGCGGGGGCGTTTGTCAATGTGGGTGGCGGCTCTTGTCCGGATGTGCAGTTGCATTTTCTGCCTACGTTTTTACGTGATCACGGTAGAAAGCTGACCCCTGGCTTTGGTTGCACTATCCACGTCTGCCAGTTGCGACCCAAAAGCCGAGGATGGATTCGTCTGATCGATAACGATCCTCGCAGCGCACCCCTAATCGATCCCTGCTATCTGTCCGACGATGGTGATCTCCGAATTCTACGTGAGGGTGTCAAGTTTGCTCGCCGGGTATTCCACACCAAAGCTTTCGAAAGAGCTTATGGAGGTGATGATCTGCCGGCTAGCAATGTCGTCACTGATGCCCAGATAGACGCTGATATACGTCAGCGTGCTGAATCCATCTATCATCCGGTGGGCACCTGCCGTATGGGAAGGGATAATCTGTCCGTAGTAGATCACTTGTTAAAGGTCAGAGGCGTATCTGCTTTGCGCGTTGCCGACGCATCCGTTATGCCGTTATTAATCAGTGGTAATACGAACGCGCCTACTATGATGATTGGAGAGAAAGCGGCTGGTTTTATTCTTTGGGACGCCATGTGATTTGATAATTGAATATCGGTGACTCGTTTAACGGCATCCCAAATCAAAGGTATATTATGGAATTAAACGGTAAGATAGTGGCAATTACAGGTGGTGGTCGCGGCATTGGCCAGTCAGTAGCAGTGGGTTTGGCTAAGAAGGGTGCCAAGATTGCTATCCTAGATTTGGATCAAGATGCTATGGCTACAACGAAGGCATTAGTGGAGGCAGCGGGCAGCGAAGCCCGTGTATATCAATGTAATGTTGCTGACGAAGAACGAGTAGAATCCACTTTTAATCGAATCGTTGCGGATTTTGGTTCCATTGAAGGCCTAGTGAATAATGCAGGTATTCTTCGTGACGCTCAGTTGATCAAAGTTAAAGAAGGCAAAGTGGTTAATAAGATGAGTGCTGACCATTTTGAATTTGTTGTAGATGTGCATATGAAAGGCACTTTCCTATGTGCCCGCGAAGCGGCTGCACACATGGTTGAACTAGGCGTAAACGAAGGCTGTATTGTTAGCATGTCTTCTATCGCTTATCGCGGTAATTTTGGTCAAACAAATTATTCTGCAGCCAAAGCTGGCATTGTTTCCATGAGTCGTGTTTGGGCGAAAGAACTTGGTCCATACAATATTCGCTCTATGGTTGTTGCACCGGGTACTATTGAAACTGAATTATTAAGAAGTATGCCCGCGGATATTCTGGAAGGCTTTGCGAAGATGGTTCCACTACGTCGAATTGGAGCCACAGAAAATATTGCTCAAGCAGTAGAATCTATATTTGAAAATAGCTATCTAAGCGGCGATGTAATGGAAATTCATGGTGGCTTTACTATTTAAGTATACGGTTAATGTAGTGGTGTTGCGGTTATTTCCCTTAACCAATACTCTCCTTTTACTATCGGTGGAAAAATAATAAACGAGGTCAGTATGTCCCTGGATTTCGATGGAGCACGTTTACCCAACCCCTATTTGACCGAAGATCACGAGGCCTGGCGCGATCAGCTGCGTAAGTTTATTGATTCCGAGCTGATGCCCTATGCCAATCAATGGGAGGAGGATCATAAGGTTCCCGATGAGATCTTCCCCAAGGCTGCTGAAGTGGGCATGTTTGCCGTGGGTTATCCCGAGGCCTACGGCGGCCTGACTGAAGGGTTGGATGTATGGCACGGCAATATCATCTATGAAGAGTTGGCGCGTCTTGGTGCCGGTGGTGTCGGTGCCGCTCTCACCGTGCATGGTATTTCACTGCCTACCATTTTGAAACTGGCCTCCGAGGAAGTTAAGCAAGAGGTTGGCCCCGCTGTAATCAGTGGTGAAAAGCGTATTTCTTTGGCGGTGACCGAGCCCGGTGCAGGTTCTGATGTGGCGCAATTAATCACCACTGCTGTGTGCGATGGAGATTTCTATATTGTTAACGGCTCCAAAACCTTTATCACTGGCGGCATGTACTCCAGTTGGGCCTCCACCGCCGTTCGTACCGGTGGAGAAGGGTTGGGCGGTATCTCTCTGTTGTTGATTCCTCTCGATGCCGAGGGCGTTAGCCGCACGCAGCTGGATAAAAAACAGGGCTGGTGGGCATCCGATACCGCGACCTTATACTTCGACAATGTGCGAGTGCCTGTAGGCAACTTGGTGGGCAATGAAAACGAAGGTTTTAAAGCCATTATGGGCAACTTCAATCTGGAACGTATGCAGTTGATTGTGTCCATGGAAGCCTTCGCCCGCGTCTGTCTCGAAGATGCGGTAAAGTGGGCCCAGGAGCGTAAGACCTTTGGCAAGACCTTGTCCCAGCATCAGGTGATCCGTCACAAAATTGCTGATATGAAACAACGCATAAACGCCACTCAAGCCTATATCCAAGTATGCTCAAAACAGTTGATGGATGGTAAGCCCAATGCTGGCGATATCGCAATGTGTAAGGTGCAGGCCAGTCAGACCATGGAATTTTGTGCTCGTGAGGCCATGCAGATTATGGGGGGTATTTCCTATATCCGTGGCAATCGCGTGGAGCGTATTTACCGTGAAGTGCGCGTCAATGCCATTGGCGGGGGATCGGAAGAAATTATGCGTGATCTAGCGTCACGTCAGTATGGGTTTTAATCACGAAAAGCCTTATAAATGGCCCCTCATTCCCGCGAACACCGGAATAACGCAGATAACTAAAGCGCACACAAAAATATAAAGGATAACAACAATGACAATGAAACTGCCTACATTTAAGTAATTGTTTTTTCCCGTAAGTAGAGCAGGTAGCCACAGACAATTAAGCGAGAGAGAATAATTATGAGATTTACTGAAGAACACGAAGCAATACGTAATACCATTGCCCAGTTTATTGATAAAGAAATCAACCCCTACTGTGATCAATGGGAAAAAGACGGTATCTTCCCAGCTCATAAGCTGTTCAAAAAAATGGGCGACCTTGGTCTTCTGGGGATCGCCAAGCCAGCCGAGTACGGCGGCATGGGATTGGACTACAGTTATCAAATTGTGTTCTCTGAAGAGCTAGGTCGCATTGCCAGTGGCGGTGTTTCCATGGCCATCGGTGTGCAAACCGATATGTCTACACCGGCCATGGCCAAGTTTGGCAGCAACTACATCAAGGAAGAGTTTCTTTCAAAAGCCATTGCAGGTGATGCAGTATGCTCAATTGCTGTGAGTGAGCCTCACGCCGGTTCTGATGTGGCCAATATTAAAACCACCGCTGTAAAAGACGGAGACGACTACATCATCAACGGCACCAAAATGTGGATCACCAACGCCACCCAAGCGGACTATCTGTGCCTGCTGGCCAATACCGGTGGTGACAAGCCTCATAAGAGCAAATCTTTGATCGTCGTGCCTACCAACACCCCGGGTATTTCATTCTCGGAAAAGCTCGACAAATTGGGCATGCGTTCTTCCGATACTGCACAGATTTTCTTCGACGAGGTGCGCGTCCCACAGAAGAACCTGATTGGTGAAGAGGGCATGGGTTTTACCTATCAGATGATTCAGTTCCAGGAAGAGCGTTTGTATTGCGCTGCGGGATTACTGAAGTCCATGGAACACTGCATTAACACCACTATTGAATACACCCGCGAGCGCCAGGCGTTTGGTAAGCCGCTGTTGGATCAGCAGGTAATTCACTTCCGTCTGGCGGAGTTGCAAACCGAAGTAGAAGCTCTGCGTGCGTTGACCTATGACGCGGTAGATGGCTACATCAATGGCATGGAAGTGACCTTGAAAGCCTCCATGGCGAAGTTGAAAGCGGGGCGTTTGGTGCGTGAAGTCACAGACGCCTGCCTGCAGTACTGGGGAGGTATGGGCTTCATGTGGGATAACCCAGTTTCCCGCGCCTACCGTGATCAGCGTTTGAGCTCTATTGGTGGTGGTGCCGACGAAGTAATGCTTGGCATTATCTGCAAGAAAATGGGCATCTTACCGCGCTTAATTTAGCAACAGGGTTATTAGCAGGGTTAGTTCATGGGAATTGTTGATAGAAAAATTCATTAACTTACTTGTAGTAATTGCCAACATATACATGGTGAGAAAATCAAATGCCGCTGCATTCCGCTCAACCAAACTAGCATTTATGGTTTTTCTGTTACAAAAAATGCCTCCTTTATCTAAAGGAGGCTTCAGAAAATGCACTCTAAAGAGTGGCACAAAAAACGATCATTAGACTTATATAAAGCAGTTTAGATTATGCCACCTTACGGCCCCAATTTAGAATTTTTCCACCAGTCTCAGAGGTGACTTTTTTACCCGCCCTATAAAGATCGAACACCTCCTTTTCGATCCTTGCCATCTCATCACCAGTAACCGATTCCGAACTCATAAAATCAATGTAATCATGGCCTTTCCGCGTAAGTTTAGCGTACATGTTGAAGGCATCATTTAGCATTTCTGTTAATACGACGGGAGGAATTACCATATGAAATCCAACTCGATCCGTCATATGAAAAACTTTTCGAACCAACGATCCTCCAAACTCTAGAGAATCTACACCTAATACTGCCATGTCTTTTTCAATCGAAACCAACAAAGGAATAGCAGGAAGCACCATAGATAATCGGCGCAACTGAGCATAAGGGCTGTATTTTTGCCACCAGGACATCGGCAACTCATCAAAATAATTAACTGGCAGTGCGCAATGCCTGGATTCGTCCAAGTGGAACATTTTTAGAATTTCTAGCCCTGGCATCTCTCCAAACATACCAAAAAGACCCATTGCTATATTTTCAACAAGGACGTTCATGCCAAAGAACTTTTCGAGCCCCTTGGACTTTAGCGTACGCTCCATTACTAAGTATTCCCAAACAAGGAATCTTGGCACTTCACAATCCCAAGCCAATAGCAACTCACGCAAAACCACAAAGTGTTTCGCCTCCTCAAGAACTTGCATAGTAACAGCAGCCTTACCGCCCGTGCTCTCCGCATCAACCAACACTTCCGCTGACACCATCCAGGCATACGCTTCGCCATGAGCAATCAGTGACAAGACATTAACGATCGCCTGCTTTTGCTCTTGAGTGTAATGAGCGTTTATTAGTGCCTTGTATTCTTCTGTTGAGTAGCGGTCCAGCTCTTTCTTTTCAGCAACACTTAACGAATCTTTTGCTTGAGTTAGAAACGCTTTTTCATCTTTTGTTAAATCTTTAAAATCAGTTCCAGTATGAGGGGCATGCTGCTCAGCTTTCCAAAGCATGCGCAAACTCTTGTCATAATGTTTAATTCGAAGCTTATCATTAGCCCCGCCTACAAATTCGAAATTATAATCGTCATAACGCCCCTTTCTTCCACCGATACCAATCAAACCCTTAGCTTTGTCGTAGTTACGAATCGCGCTATTTAACACACGCTCAAATTTTTCGAAATTGTCATGGAATTTGCTGTTCACCGGCAACGGTTTAATATTCATATGTTTTCTCCGCTAGACTACTGAGTAGAAGGCTAAAACCAAGTGCCTGAAATTATTTGTATGTACACCCAACCAATAAAACTCTTGCACAATTCAATGAACATTTAATTGATATGTGTCATATAGTTTTTAAGTACACTGATAAATACATCAAATGATGCCGAAGCATTCCCTCGATATCACCGTAGCTCAGCGAGTAGGCCAAATACCGTCGAACTGATTGCAAAATGACATCCTGTGTGGGTAGGCGTATCCTTTAAAGTTGATCATCGGTCACCGTTCAGATAATCAAAAGTGTAACAAGACCGAGACAGATGCGACGCAACCGTGATATTGAAGGCATTTCTTTTAGATTGATTATGGTTTCAGGTAATGCGGTAAATCATCGTGCCGTTTGTAAGCAGTTTCCCAGAATTCTCCTCGCTGATGTTCACTTCTGAAAAAACGAGTTCTCGCCCGCGTTTTACAGTGTAAGCGGTGACGATAATCTCCTTTGAATATACCCGCGAGCCCATGTACTTGATAAGCCGCTGTTGGATCAGCAGGCAATTCACTTCCATCTGGCGGGATTGCAAACCGAAGTAGAAGCTCTGCGTGCGCTGACCTATGGGGCGGTAGAGGACTACATCAATGGCATGGAAGTGACCTTGAAAGCCTCCATGGCGAAGTTGAAAGGGGGGAGTTTGGTGCGTGAAGTCACAGACGCCTGTATGCAGTATTGGGGAGGTATGGGCTTCATGTGGGATAACCCAGTGTCCTGCGTCTACCATGATCAGCGTTTAAGCTGCAAGAAAACGGGCACCTTACCGCGCGGCTAATTGAACTACAGAGTTTAGCATGGTTAGTTCATGGCAGTTGTTGAAACACAACTGGGCACGTAGTTTGATGGGTTCCAAAACAACCTTAAACCACATCCTGGCGAAAACCCTCGCTATGTCGTCACCAGCCTGTCTGACACACCAAAAGCCATTTATAGAAAATGGTATTGCGCCCGGGGCGACATGGGAAATCGGATCAAAGAACAGCAGTTTTTATTTTCTGATCGAACGTCCTGTCACCACTGGTGGCCTAACCAATTCAGGCTCTTACTCTCTGTTATGGCCTATACATTGGTTTACAGGCTGCGTCGTTTGGCACTGCATGGAACGGAATTGGGTAGTGCTCAGGTTAACACCGTCCGAACTAAGTTATTCAAAGTTGCAGCCGTTGTAGTGCAGAACACTCGACGAATTAACTTTATGTTGCAGAGTCGTTATCCGCATAGGGATCAATTTGAGAAAGCGCTGGCCAATTTAAATAGTGGATAGAAGAAAGGGTGCTGGCCCGGCACGGAATAATGAATGGGGTAAGGGGAAGTACGCCCAAAATTTATAAATCGGTATGATATACGCTCAATCTAAAAAACTTAGGCAATGTTAGCCAACAACTTGAGATCCTGATGTCCTTGCTTGATTTGGTGAAATATTCGGGCTAGGGGGCAGGCCTTGGGCACGCAATAGCCACTACCCGCCGACTAGGGTTGCTCTGGCGCGAAGAGTGTAGGGTCAAGCGGGATCTTGTAGGGATCATAGCGAATGTCATCGCGTACGGCATAGTAGAGCTGGTCGGCGCGATTTCGGGCAAAGGCCTGGATGTCAATGAAGTCGCTCCCTGCCAGGTAACTGTGGGTATCTACATTCATCTCAGTACTCGTTCCTTAGGGTGGTATTCATCGCCGAGTGTGGATGAGTGCCATATAAGCCGATTCACAAGGCTCATAATGCAGGTGGTAACACGCCCGTCGACCCTAACAGGTTTCTTAAAGATAAGCGAGGGGTGGCTTTTACGGCTATGAATCTGCTGGGCCTGTGCGTGCGGATGGTTGCGGTCTATACTAATTTAATAGCTTGGTTCATTGGCAGCTCACTTTTATCGGCGTGATACGATAAAGAATCTGGCCTACACTAAGATAATATCTAATTCAAAGAGAGTTGATGTGACTGAAGACTCGAGTCGTTCCTAACGTTTGCTCATTGGCAATACTTCTAGCCCGCTTATCTAGAATGTTTGTCATAGTATTATTGTTCTCGCCGTGGAGTGTAGCTAGCGCTGTGGAAAACTATAGTGCTGCGCAGCTCTCCTATGAAGTTCACTATATAACTTTACCACCAGATTGCACTTCCCATTCTGCAATAGACGATTCAGAATGGTTGACGATGGAAGGGCATTCTAATAGCTTTGGTTTGACTTCTGATTGTTATGTCTTCCGTGTTGCAATAACCAACCATACCCACTCTGAACTGCCTGTTATGCTCGAAATTACCTATCCGCTGCTCGACAGTGTAGAGGTCTACAAATCGAGTCTGGCTGCTACCTCTCATGTTTTATCATTGGGGGACCTGAAGCCCTTCGGGAGTCGCCTTATGGATAAACGAACCTTTATTATCCCCTTGAAGTTGACACCAAATCAGGAAATTACATACTTTTTTAGTATAAAAACTGACAGCGCTATGCAATTTCCGCTTAAGATTTGGAAACCCGAGGCCTATTACAAGGCTGAGATAGGCCGGCATGCCTGGTATGGAATGTACTTTGGGGTATTGATGGTAATGGCCGCCTATAACTTGATTATATTCTTCGCGGTTCGCAATCAGGCCTATCTTTGGTATGTATGTTATGTAATTGCATTTGCATTTTTTCAGGCTTCCATAGAGGGTTTATCGTTCCAGTATCTGTGGCCAGACAGTGTCTGGTGGAACTCCGTCTGCAGAGCTTTCTTCGTCGGGTTAATGATGTTTGGGATAGTGCTTTTTCAAATGCATTTTCTGGATCACCGTTCCCACAGCCCTAGGCTTTATAAGCTCTGTAACTGGGCAGTCTACGCGTCAATACTTCTTATGGTGACGACTTTCTTTATACCTTATGCAGTCAGCATTCATGTTGCGGCGGTGCTTGTTTGTTTGCTGGTTTGCTACGTTTGCATTTTAGCTCTAATTAGTGGGTACTGGGCCTGGTTCAAAGGCTTTGCTCAAGCTCGTTACTTCTGCCTCGCCTGGACAGTATTGCTTCTGGCAGGATTAATAACTGTAATGAACTACGTAGGACTGTTACCGCGTAGCTCGTTTACTGCATATTCAACCCAAGTGGGATCAATTATAGGGGTTCTGTGGAAGAACCGACAAATTTGACAAGTTTGGCTCTAACACGATCATAGCGAGCCCTGGAGTTGCTTAAACTGCCCCTGGATCATCGCCTTTTCCTGAAGTATTACCTTGTT